>CAJOFW010000165.1 GCA_905234005.1 uncultured Oscillospiraceae bacterium | reverse complement strand
AAGGCCCGGACGGCCAATGGCACGCCGCCGACGGCGACGGCGCGTGGTCCTGACCCGTGACGCGCCGCCGCCGCGTCCGCTCTATGTCTCGTCCGGGTGCGTGAGCACGGCGCCGGGGTAGTAGTGCGACAGGATCTCGTCGTACGTCCACCCCTCCGCCGCGAGGAGCTTCGCGCCGTACTGGCTCATGCCGACGCCGTGCCCGCTGCCGGCGGCGGTGAAGACGAACGACTCCCCGTCGAACAGCACCGAAAACGCCGTGCTGGACAGCCCCAGCGCCCGCCGCACGGCCGCGCCGTCGTATGTCTCGCCGCACAGCTTCACCGTTTCGACACGGCCCGCCGAGTCGCAGCTCGTCCCCTCGAGCCACGATACCGGCTCCCCGACCGGCGAAAAGCCGAGCGCCTCGGCCAGCCCGTCCGGCGTCACGGTCACGGTCGTGAGAAGGTTCGGCACGGCCTCCGCCGTCTCGGGGCTTGCGACACTCACAAGATACGGCTGCTCCGTCCATACGTTGCCGCTCGCTTCGGTCGCCCCGGCGGAGCTTGCGTGAAACACGGCCTGTATGGCCTTTCCGCCGTACGTCAGCACCTCGCCGTCCGTCTCGGCGACGGCGGCGGCGATAAGCGCCGTGTTTGCGGCGTAATCGTCGCCCCAGAGCGTCCGAAGCTCGTCCTCGGTCCTGCATGCGAGGCAGCAGCCGCTGTCCGCGCAGATATCGGCGTTGTCGTGCCGGTGCGACGCGAGCACATACGTCCGTATCGCGACGGCCTGCGCCTTGAGCGCCTCGAGGCCGAACGACGCCGGCATCTCCGCCGCCACGGCGCGCCGCAGATACGCCTCCATCGTGACGGACTCGATCCCGTCGTCCGTCAGCAGGGCAAGGCATATCCCGCCGTCGTGGGACGGGACGGCGTCCTCCGCCGTCTCCGGCGGCGCCGCCCGGCGAAACAGAAAGGTCAGACCGGTGAATATCAGGCACCATACGAGCGTTTTGACGGCGGTTCGGGTTTTCGTTCTCATGATCAATTCTCCTCCCTGGCTTGACGGGGTTCATCGTTGGGTATACAATCAGATTCGTACAATCCTATGGAAGAATGGTGACAAATATGCGCAGCACTGCCTATAAGCTCACAAGCTTTACCGTTGTCGCCAGCGCGCTGGGCTTTCTGCTCCGCTGGCTGCAAACTCTCCGCATCATCGACGAGGAGACCGGCCTTGCCACTCGCGGCATGGGCATCAGCTTCCTCGTGACGCTGGTCATCGCGATCGTGGCGGCCGCGATGGCGTTCCTCTCCTGGCAGCTCAAACGGATGAACGCGCCGCTTGCGCCGGAGATCGCCTTCAAAAACGCCTCATGGATCGAAAACGCGGCGGCATGGGCCGTCGCGGCGCTGTTTTTCGTCTCCGCCGTCGCGCAGCTTCTCACGCTCGACTCGTGGGGCGAGACACAGCTCGGCATCCGCCGCGTCTTCGCCCTTGCGACGTTCGCGGCCGCGGCGGGCATGGCGATTCTGACGCTGTACGCGCAGAAGCCGGAAAAGGGCGGATTCTGCCGCGTCGGCTCCGTGCTGCTCATCGCGTTCGGCGCGCTGTGGCTCATCGCGGTCTACAAGGCCGCCGCGTCCAATCCCGTGATCTGGTCGTTCGCGATCGAGGTTCTCGCCGTGTGCGCCTCGCTGATGTCGTTCTACTACATCGCGGGCTGGTTCTTCGGCGAGCCGAATCCGAAACGCGCCGTGTTCTGCTGCCATTTCGGGGCCTTCCTCTCCATCATGGCCGCCGGCGACGATCACACGATCGCCGAGGGCATCTGCTTCGCCGCCGTCGCCGCCGCGCAGCTTCTCTGGGGCTTCCTCATCGTCTCGAATCACACGTTCGCCTCCGAGGGCGAGCACGCGAAATGATATGAGACGTTCACGCCCCTTTTTCCGGACGCTGTGCGTGCTCGCGGCGCTGTGTCTGTGCCTGACCGTCTCCTGCGGCGCACGGCTTCTGCGCGACGCCGCCGCCGACACGATGAACGCCGAGGCGCTGTACGACGCGATTTTCGCATCCCTGCAGAGCGGCGACGCCGAGATCATCCTGCGTGACGTCGAGGCGGAGGACGCCGCCGCCGCGTTCGACCGCGTGCTCCGCGATCACCCGGAGCTGTTCTGGGTGCGCAGCGGCTACACCGGCCGGACGGTCACCGTGAACGGCCGCTCCACGCTCACCTTTGCGCCGATCCTGTCCTGCTCCGGCGATGAGCTGACCGCAAAGCGCCAGCGCCTGGACGCCGAGCTGGAGGCCATCCTGACGGCGGTGGACGACGAATGGACCGACTTCCAAAAGGCGCTGTATATCCACGACCTCCTCGTCGAAACGACGGAGTACGACGCCGAGACCGCCGCCCTGCCCGACGACGAATACTCGTTCACGACCGAAAGCGGCTCCGCCTACGGCTGTCTCGTCGAGCACAAAGCCGTCTGCGCCGGCTATACCGCCGCGTACCAGCTTCTCCTGCAGGCGCTCGGCATCGAGTGCGGCAGCGTGACCGGCGTGGCCGGCGGGATATCGCACGCCTGGAATTATGTAAATCTTGACGGCGCGTATTATTATGTGGACGTCACATGGGACGACCCCGTGAACCTCGGCGGCGCCGATGTGCTGACGCATGAGTTTTTCTGCGTCACGACGGACGAGCTGCTTCTGACCCACACGATCGACGACGGCGAGACGCCGCCCGAATGCGTCGAAACGACATACGACTACTACCGCGTGTTCGGCCTGTACCTTGCGGACTATGACCGCGACGCGGTCTTCGAGAAGATCGCCGCGGCGCTGGACGACGGCTCCGTCGAGCTGAAGTTCGGCTCACAGGCGGCGCTGACGGAGGCGTTTGACGAGCTGTTCGGCCGCTCGGAGATATTCCGCGTCCCCGGTCTCACCGACCGGTACGGCTCCGTCAGCTACACCGACGGGGCGTCCGGCCTCGTACTGCGTATCTACTTCGTCCAATAGAAAATCGCCCGCGGCTCCGCGATGGGGCCGTGGGCGATGTATTTTATTTATGTATTTTGTTTTGGCGGCGTCAGCCGACCCAGATCGTGATCGTCTTCGAGCAGCCGCCGGCGGAGGCGGTGATCGTGCAGCTCTGCTGATAGTAGCCGACGATGTGGACGACGCCGTTTTCGTTGACCGTCGCGACGTTCTCGTTTGAGCTTGTCCATGTGACCTCGACCGCCTCGTCGGTGATCGGGTACGTCACCGCGTCGAGGTCGTAGGTCGTGTCGTGGCCGTCGCAGAAGCCGACGTCGATCTCCTGCGTGTACCAGAAGATCGTGATGGACGTGACCGTCGCCTCCGGCGTCGGCTCCGGGGTCGGCTCCGGCGTCTCCGTCGGGACGGATACGGGCGTCGCCTCCGCGTTGGCGGCAGGGGCGTACTCGGCGGCGGCGCTCTCCTCCGCCGGTACCATCGTCACGAACGGCCCGTCCGTCTCCTCGGGCGGGTTTTCAAGCGCCGGGATGATCAGCGTGGCGCTGTCGAGGTCGGTCTCCGGCGGAGCGGTGCTCGTGGTCGTCGACTCCACCGCCGCGGCCAGCGCCTCCGCCGACGCCTGCCGCGACAGCTCCATGCGCTGGTTGACGCTGACCGATACGATTGCGATGACCGCCGCGACAAGGCAGACGATCAGGCCGCTGCCGATCAGCATCTGCCAGCGCATATCCTCGGCGGAGCGGCGGGCGGCCTCGGTGCCGCGAACGGCGCTGTCGCTCTCGGGCACGGCACGGCGAACCTCTCTGGCCCGCTTCTCGCCGCAGTACGGGCATTTGAACCGGAACGGCGAAAATTCGCGTTTGCAGCGCCGGCAGACGATGTTGGGAATCAGGCTCATATTATCCTCCGATTGACAATTGACATTATGTGATGCATGTGATGCGCATTTTACGGCATTATGTTATCTTATGCCACCATCATACTTTACGGCATTATGTTATCTTATGCCACCATCATACAACCGCTGTCGATTCCTGTCAACCGATAACCTGTGAATTTTTGTGCCGCGCCGCGCCTTCTTCAGCCGTCCTCCGACGGCGGCGCTTCGCCGTCGTCGAGAATCTCATACAGGAGCCGGTAGAGCGTCAGCGCCTTGCCGGGGCTGAGACGGACGCAGCTTCCAACCTGCTGCGGGATGTCCTTCGCCTCCTCCTGCAGGGCGCGGCCGGCGTCGGTCAGACCGATCATCACGACGCGTTCGTCCTCCGCCGCACGTGTGCGTGTGATCCAGCCGTTTGCCTCGAGCTTTCGAAGAAGCGGCGAGACCGTGCCGCTGTCGAGCCGCAGACGGCCGCATATGCCGCTTACGGACAGCGGCGCCTCCTCCCACAGCACAAGCAGCACGAGATACTGCGTGTATGTCAGACCCAGCGGCTGGAGGGCCGGCGTGTAGAGTCCGGTGATCTTCCGCGCCGCCGCGTACAGCGGAAAGCAGAGCTGATTCGACAGCCGCATGCTCTCCCGATAGTCCTGCGCGTATTCCGCCTGTGCGCGTTCCATACGGCCACCTCCCTTTCGTGTTCCTTATTGTATTTCATCCAATTCGATTGTATCAAATCAAAATGTCGCTGTCAAGCATCTTTTTCGACAATTACTCTATTGACAAATCCGGTTCTGCGTGGTATATATGTTGTATCAAATATAATTTGGAGGCTGAACAATGAATCTCTACGATTTTACGGTTAAGAGCCGCGACGGCGCGGACGTATCCCTCTCCGACTACGCGGGCAAGGTCGTCATGGTCGTGAACACGGCCACCGGCTGCGGCTTCACGCCGCAGTACACCGATCTGCAGACCATCTACAACGACCTCAGGGACAAGGGCCTCGAGATCCTCGACTTCCCCTGCAACCAGTTCGCCGACCAGGCCCCCGGCACGGACGAGGAGATCCACACGTTCTGCACCGGCCGCTTCGGCATCACATTCCCGCAGTTCGCGAAGATCGACGTCAACGGCGAGAACGCCATTCCCCTGTTCCAGTGGCTCACCGCGAACACGACGTTCGACGGCTTCAACGGCCCGATGGCGCTCGTGATGAACGGCGTCGCGAAGAAGATGGACAAGGACTACAAGAACAACGGCAACGTCAAGTGGAACTTCACCAAGTTCCTGATCGACCGGGAGGGCAACATCATCGGCCGCTACGAGCCGACCGTGTCCATGGACAAGGTTCGCGCCGCCGTGGAAGCGGCCCTGTAAGCGCCCAACCATCGGAAAGAGGCACGCCATGAGCCTTGATCTTCAGCGGTACCTGACCGACGGCGTGGAGGCCGTCGTCCGGGACGCTCTGCGGGCGACGCTGCGTGACCCACGGGAGACGGCGTTTCTGCTCGGCTTCAAGCGTGCGTCCGAGAAGGCGTCGCGCCGCCGGGAGAAGGAGGAGGCCGCCGGGCTGCACGTCCCGTCCTACCTCATCGCCAGCATCACGTCAAGCTGCAACCTGCACTGCGCCGGCTGCTACTCCCGTGCCAACAACGCGACGACCGACTGCGCCCCGTCCGAGCAGCTCACCGCGGCCCAGTGGGCGGCGATATTCGACGAGGCCGATGAGCTGGGCGTCAGCTTCATCCTGCTGGCCGGCGGCGAGCCGATGCTGCGCCGGGACGTGCTGGAGGCGGCGGGCGAACGGAAGAACACGCTGTTTCCCGTGTTCACGAACGGCACGTTCTTCAGTGAGTCGTATTTTGAGTTGTTCGACCGCTGCCGCAACCTGATCCCGATCATCAGCATCGAGGGCGGAGCCGATACCACGGACACACGGCGCGGCGAGGGCGTGTATGACAAAGTCCTCGGCTCGATGCGGGAGCTGTCGAACCGGGGCCTTCTCTATGGCAGCTCCGTCACCGTCACGACGGAGAATATGCGGGAGGTCCTGTCCGACGACTTTGTGCGCGAGATGGAACATCGCGGCGCGAGGGTCGCGATCTACATCGAGTTCGTCCCGGTCACGGACGAGGCCCGGCACCTCGCCCCCGGCGAGACGGAGCGCGATTACATCCGCAGCCGGATCGACGAGCTGCGGCAAAGCCACCCCGGCATCGTCTTCATCGACTTCCCCGGCGACGAGAAAAGCTCCGGCGGCTGCCTCGCGGCGGGACGCGGCTTCTTCCACATCAATTCCCACGGCGGCGCGGAGCCGTGCCCGTTCTCGCCGTACTCCGACATCAACGTCGCCCGCGCCTCCCTGCGTGAGGCGATGTCCTCCCCGCTGTTTCTCAGTCTCCGGGACGGCGGCCACCTGATGGAGGATCACGCCGGCGGCTGCGTCCTCTACGAAAAACGCGCCCTCGTCGAGTCCCTTCTCCACGCCGGCGCGAACACCAAAGACGACGCCGAAGCGGCAATCATATAATCCTCGAACCCAATCCACCTCACCGGGCCGGAATGCCATGCGCATCCCGGCCCTTATTTGTAACTGTTCAGCACCCGCTTCGCCGGGCTGCCGAACAGGTATCGCACCCGGCTTTGCCGGGTTTGGTCGGCGCGAGAGGCTCGCCCAGGCTCGCCTGAAGGTATTTTTGCCGAAAAGCGCGGTTTCCGGCAAAAATGACTTTGAACTCTGTTTGCGCCTGCCGGCGCAAACTCTGCCAGGCAGCGGGAGTATCTGAACAGTTACCCTTATTATTAAAATATTAAAATTCATGCTTGACAAAACCGGCAAATTATAGTATCGTACCAAAAGGTTAGTTAGCATGAACTACTTGGCAGTACCGGCAGCGGGCCGCCAAAAACGAGGCAAAACCTCGTTTTTCTTTGACCCGTAAGTTAGACACAACTACCTCGCAGTCATGACAAACCGGCCGATTATCAAGGAAGGAGATTCAATCCATGAAAACAAAAAGAGCGCTTGCCGCCGTATTGCTGCTTGCGATGCTCGTGTCCCTGTTTTCCGTCGCGGCCTTCGCCGCGGAGGATGACGCGGCCATCGAGGACGTCGGCGCGGTCGCAGATGTGATCGAGGCGGCGGGCGACGAAATCGAGGCCGTCGCGGACGCGCCGCTTCCGGCGCGGGCTACGTCCTCATGAACATCCCCTACGACGCCTTCTACGCGGCGGAGGGCGCGCCCGACGTGGACGCGATCACGTCCGCCACAAAGAGCAAAACGCGCAACGCCCTCGCCGCCGGCTCGTATCATGTGAACGACGACGGCTCCGACATCACCGGCATCATCTACCCCGTCTACGTCGCGGATCTGTCCGTGCTCGCGGGCTATACGCAGATCACCGACGAGTCCAGCGTCTCCATCACGGTGACGAACCGGGGCACCGAGGTCACGACGGTCTACGAGGGAAAGGACGCCCTGTTCGAGGCCCCGTCCTACGCGTACTACGTCCTCGCCGAGACGCCGTCGCTGTATAAGACGCTGGCGGTCTCGTCCGACGGCGGCTTCACGTTCAGCGCCGTGAACACGGCGGCGACCACCGTCGAGGGCGTGACCGGCGACGTCACGGTCGGCGGCCGTCACACCGACATC
>CAJOFW010000164.1:1726-5727 GCA_905234005.1 uncultured Oscillospiraceae bacterium | reverse complement strand
AAACACACATGATCAAACCGCCCTTCCGGCTGACGCATCAGTGCGGAAGGGCGGTTTTGCGCGTACATGGAGAATAATTGCATTTTTATTTTCACAGGGGTATTCTTTTGACGGTAAAGTTGTGATATAATATCCGGCGGGGCGTCTGACGACCGCACCGACCTGCATACGCAAATCCCGGCAGCATATCTTCGCCAGTCTGCGGCGAAGACGTTCGGATATTGAAACACAACCCAGGAGGTACATATATGGATATCAGCTTGATCGGGCGCATTGACTCGAACAACGCGGCGGCCGTGGAGAAGGACATCCTTGCCCAGCTCGACGGCGCGAACGCGGGCGCCGTCACGCTGGACGCGGCGTTGCTGCAATACATCTCCAGCGCCGGTCTGCGCGTGGTTCTGCGGCTGAAGAAGGCGTATAAGAATATGCGCATCATCAATGTCAGTTCCGAGGTCTATGAGATTCTGGATATGACCGGCTTCACCGAGATGATACCGGTGGAGAAGGCGTATCGCATCGTCGACGTTGAGGGCTGCGAGGAGATCGGACGCGGCGCGAACGGCACCATCTACCGCATCGACCAGGACAACGTCGTCAAGGTCTACAACAACGCCGACGCCCTCGCGGACATCCAGCACGAACGCGAGGTCGCGAAGCTTGCTCTGATTCTCGGCATCCCGACAGCCATCTCCTACGACGTCGTCCGGGTCGGCGAGAGCTACGGCTCCGTGTTCGAGCTGTTAAACGCGAGGTCGTTCTCGAAAATCCTCGCGAACGAGCCGGATAAGCTTGACTGGTGCGTGAGCGAGTATGTGGAGATGCTCAAGCGTATCCACGAAACGCTCGTCCCCGCCGGCAAGCTGCCCGATATGCGGGAGACCGCCATCGACTGGGCGCGGTTTATGCAGGATCATCTGCCCGAGGCGGCGGGGAAGAAGCTTCTCGCCCTCATGGAGGCCGTGCCCCATGACGACCACATGATCCACGGCGATTACCACACCAAAAACCTTGAGCTGCAGAACGACGAGGTGCTGCTCATCGACATGGATACGCTGGCCGTCGGCCATCCGGTGTTCGAGCTTGCGTCGATGTACAACGCCTTCATCGGCTTCTCCGAGCTGGATCACGAGATCATCAAGCGGTTTCAGGGCTTTGACTTTGCGCTTGCGCAGACCTTCTGGCACAAGACGCTGTCGTCCTACCTCGGCACGACGAACGAGCGGAAGATCAGGGAGGTCGAGGACAAGGCCCGCATCGTCGGCTATACCCGTCTGATCCGCCGTTCGATCCGCCGCAAGGGGCTTGAGAGCGAGACGGGCCGTGCGGAGATCGCGTATTGGACGGAGCAGCTTCTCGCGCTGCTGGACAGGGTGGACACGCTCCTGTTCAACGCCAACGAGCTCGAGCTGGAGGCGGCGCCCGAAAATCTCGCGGAGGTGCAGGCGTTTGTGGAGGAGCGCCTGTCTGCCCTGGACTGTCCGCCGAAGGCGCTGATGCAGATCGGCGTCGCCGTCGAGGAGATCTTCGTCAACATCGCCCATTACGCCTACCAGCCGGAGGAGGGCAGCGCCACGATCCGTGTGGAGGTGGACGAAGAACCCGTGGCCGTGACGATCACATTCCTCGATCACGGCGTGCCCTACGATCCCCTGGCCCGGGAGGATCCGGATGTGACGCTCCCGGCCGAGGAACGCGATATCGGCGGTCTCGGCATCTTCATGACGAAGGAAATCATGGACGATCTGGCTTACGAATATAAGGACGGGCAGAACATCCTGACACTGAAGAAAAAGCTGTAAAATCCGCCTGTCAGTGCGGACGGCTGCGGAATCCGTCAGCCGACGCGGACAAACGGGAACAAGGGAATCAACAATGCCGAGGAAAAAATACCGCACTGATGTGGCGCTGCTCAGCGTCACAAACACCGAATTTGCCGCCGTGACCCATTTCCATGAGTGGAAGGCGAAGACGATTGACGGCGACGACCAGATCTACGACGTGGCGTCGTTTGAACGCGACGGCGTACGCCGTTCGCTGGTGCACGCCAAGCTCGGCGAGATGGGTATGACGGCTGCTGCGGCGACGGCCATGAAGCTGATCTACGAGTTCCGACCCCGCTACCTCATTATGGTGGGCATCGCGGCCGGCGTCGCGATGGAGGGCGTCGCCGATCAGATGTACGGCGACGTCGTCGTACCGGACGTGGTCTGGAACTACTCCGCCGGCAAGTTTGTCAGCCCCTCGGAGGCGGATATCGCCTTCGGCGACGTGGGCTTTCTGCCGCGTTCGACGTACGCGGCCATACCGATGGAGATACTGCCCCATATCCGGGCGGCGATGGAATCCGAGGAAAACCAGTGCACCGTCCACATCGGCCCGATGGCCTGCGGCAGCTCGGTGGTGGCCAACCGCAAGATTCTGGAGAAGCAGATCCACTCACAGCTCAGCAACACCGCCGGCCTCGATATGGAGTCCTACGCGGTCGTCTACGCGGCGAACCACGCCACCGAGCCGAAGCCGATACCGATCATCATCAAGAGCGTCTGTGATTTCGCGGACAACGAGAAATCGGACGACTATCAGAAATTCGCGGCATATACAAGCTGTGAGTTCGCGAAGCTCCTCTACGAGAAGTATCTGCCTCTCGGCTGACGGAACGCGAATGCAGTCTGCCGCATCAATCCGCATAATCCGGCGCTTTGCAACACCAGCACACTGTAAAATCTAAAATCAAATAAACGAAACAATGGGAGAAAACGACTATGACAATCAACAAAACACTGACCGGAACCGAACTGGCCGTCGCCCTGGAGGGCCGGCTTGACACCACCACGTCGCCGGAGCTGGAGGCTTCGCTGAACGAGTCGCTGGACGGCGTGACGGCGCTGACCTTCGACTTTGCGAAGCTCGACTACATCTCCTCCGCCGGTCTGCGCGTTCTGCTCTCGGCGCAGAAGCGCATGAACAAGCAGGGCGACATGAAGGTCGTGAACGTAGGCGAGACGATCATGGAGATCTTCGAGGTCACCGGCTTCTCGGACATCCTGACCATCGAATAATCCATGTCCATACGGCCCGCAAAAATCGACCTTCACATGCACACCGTCGTCTCCGACGGCACCGACACGCCGTCGGAGGTGCTTGCGCACGTCAGGGAGGCCGGGATCGGCCTTTTCTCGGTGACGGATCACGACGCGATCAAATGCGGCACGGTCATACCGTCGCTGCTGCGTGACGGCGACCCGGGCTTTCTGCCCGGCGTGGAGTTCTCCTGTCAGGACGAGGAGGGCAAGTATCACATCCTCGGCTATGGCTATGACCCGGCGGCGGCGTCGATCAACGACGTCGTGGAGCTTGGCCACAGCTACCGCATGAACAAGGTGCGCGGCCGACTCGAATTTCTCGAAAAGGAGTTCGGCTTCACATTTCCCGACGAGGAGCTGAAGGCGCTGTTTGCGCTCGATAACCCCGGAAAGCCGCACATCGGCAACCTGATGGTCAAATACGGCTACGCGCAGACGAAGGAGCAGGGCATCAAGGAGTATATCAACAAGGTACGCTTCAAGAGCCAGTATGTCCGCCCGGAGGAAGCGATCCGGGGCATTCTCGGCGCCGGCGGCGTTCCGGTGCTCGCCCATCCGAGCTACGGCAACGGCGATCAGCTCATCCTCGGCGACGACATGGATCACCGCGTCCGCCGCCTGATGGATTTTGGGCTTCGGGGGCTGGAGGCGTTCTATTCCGGCTTCTCGGAAAAGCTCAGGAGAGAGATTCTCGGCTTTGCGGAACGGTACGACCTCTACGTCACGGCGGGCAGCGACTATCATGGCCGCAACAAGCTGATCGAGCTGGGCGATACCGGCATGACGGAGGACACGCCCATCCCGGACGGCATGAGGCGTTTTCTGGAGGACGTGACGTTCATCACCGCGTCGGACGCGGGCGTATGACGGAGGAGCGACGAAGCTCTCCGCCGACAATCCGTTTGATACTTTTTC
>CAJOFW010000164.1:0-1615 GCA_905234005.1 uncultured Oscillospiraceae bacterium | reverse complement strand
AAGCTTCGTCTCGTTACCGGGCACAAAGCCTTGGAAACGCTGTCTTTTTGGAGCGAATACAAAGTTCTTTTTGGTACTTTTTCTTTCAAGAAAAAGTATTATCACGCAATCAAAGCTCTTTTGGATGCGATGCAATCGTGCGCCGCGTGGTACGATCGGAGGCCGTCATTCCGCTGTTTTTCGATACCGCTCCCATGACAGCACACGTCGGCGCATGCCGTCCGTGTCGAGCACGCCGAGGGCGAAGCCCTTGCGGACAAGCTCGGGCGGGACGTATTCGTCGTACTTCTCGAACACGGGCACCTCGTTCGGGTATACAAGCTCGAGGGGGTCAAGCTCCGCCGCCGCCTCCTCGCAGACGATGTCGTAGAACGCCGCCTCGTCCGCCTGCATCGTGAACTGCATATAGTACGGCCGCGAGGCGTTCAGCCCCTTGAGGCCGAGGCGGCCGGCGCAGCGGCGCTTCAGAAAGCGCTCGAGCGCGAGAAACGCGTAGCTGCCGAGCCACGGAAACAGCGCCCACATCCTGCCGCCGAGGGGGACGAGGGGCCGCTCGGACATCCGCGATTTGCCGAAGACGTCGCGTGCGTCGGCGAGCCTGCAGGCCGCGTGCCTCATCAGATAAGGGTACTGCGTGTCCTCGGCCAGAACAAGGCGCATACGCTCCAGAATCCGCGTGTGGATATCGCCCGCCACGTCGCCGAAGTAGGCGGGGATATTGCCCTTCACGAGCGTGCAATAGACGTCCTTTCGCTGGTGATCGACCTCCTCCACGACCCAGACCCGGCCGGCAATCGCGATCTTGTCGCCGACGGGCGGGGGCTTCACGATCGTGCCGAGCTGTTCGGAGCCGGAGCGAACCGTGTATTCGACGTTCTCCCGGAACACGGCGTAGAACTTGTAGCTGTTCACGATCCGTTCCCCGGCGAGGCCGACGATCAGCCCGCCGTTTTCGGTGCGGTTTATGTGGTCGAGCTTCAGAAGGTGCCGCAGCAGGGCGCGGTAATCCTCCTGCGATATCCGGTGAAAGCAGCTCAGGCTGAGCACCCTCGAGGCGAGCGCCGCCGGGGTCATCTCCCCGCCGGAGGCCAGCGTGCTCATGGTCTGGTGGTAGAGCAGGCTGTAAGGCAGACGGTCGGTGCGCGGCGGCTTCCTCGATGTAGAGCTGCACGAGGGCGATGCCCTGTATGAGATACCACGGGATGCTGTCCGGCAGCATGGCCCGGGCCTCCCAGTGCTCCTCACGCATCACAAACCACATCTCCGACGGATTGCCCCGCCGCCCCGTCCGGCCCATCCGCTGCAGAAAGCCCGATACCGTGAACGGGGCGTCGATCTGAAACGCCCGCTCCAGCCTCCCGACGTCGATGCCCAGCTCCAGCGTGGCGGTGGCGCATACGCTCATCAATGAGTCGTCGTCCTTCATCTCCTCCTCGGCGCTCTCGCGGTAGGAGGCGGAGAGATTGCCGTGGTGGATGAGAAACCGGTCCGGCTCCCGGTTTACCTCGCAGTATTGCCGCAGGCTCTGGCAGACCGTCTCGCATTCCTCGCGGGAATTGGTGAAGATCAGGCACTTTCTGCCCCGCGTGTGCTCGAATATATAGCCGATGCCGGG
>CAJOFW010000163.1 GCA_905234005.1 uncultured Oscillospiraceae bacterium | reverse complement strand
AAAGCTTCGTTCCGTTACCGGGCGCAAAGCCTTGGGAATGCTGCCTTTTCGATCGAATACAAAGTTCTTTTTGATACTTTTTCTTTCAAGAAAAAGTATAACAGGGAAGTGACGACGATGAACCTGGAAACCATATGCCTGACAGCGGTGTGATATCCGAGCTTCGGCATCAATGGATCGGCGCTGTGGACGGAAAACCAAATAATTCGAACCGGTAACAACAGAATGTTGTTACCGGTTGCTTTTATTTCATGCTAATATCATAATATAGAAGCAGGAAGGGTCATTGCTCTGCGAATCATGCTGAAAGATCAGTCGGCAGGATTCCGAATGTTGGAGGTGACATGCAATGGCGACAAAGAGCATACTGAAGACGATCACCATTCGTGATCCCGCCTCGGCCGCAGCGCTGGCAAATGCGTTGGAGAACGCGTCCGGTAAAAGCGCTAAACAGGTTCCGATCTCCAGAGGCTTTTCCCATGCCGGACGGGAGGAAATTCAAAAAATGTTCAGGGAGAAACCATGACAGGCTTTCGGGTGATAAACCTGTTGATGCTGCTTGAGGAACTCGGGGAGGATGAATGTAAATCCATTCTCTCCGAGTTTTCCTGCCCTCTCAACGGCGATGTGGAGGCTTTTCTGCGCGACAAGGCCATCCCGTTTGCCCGGCAGAGATGGGCGCAGACGCATCTTGTTTTCGCGTCTTATCAGCAGAAATGGGTATTGGTCGGCTATTACACGCTTGCCAATAAGACCATTTGCATCAGGGACAGCAGCCTGAAAAAGCATAGCGGCACCCTGAGAAAAAGAATCTCGAGGTTCGCTTCCCACGACCATGACGCAAAGGCCTATATTCTGTCCGCGCCGCTGATCGGTCAGCTTGGAAAGAATTACAACCACGGATACGACAGCCTTATCACGGGCGATGAGCTTCTCTCGGAAGCCTGCCGCCATATCGGGAGGATCCAATACAACCTCGGGGGCCGGTTTGCGTACCTTGAATGCGAGGATAATCCGAAGCTGATAGAATTTTACGCCTCAAACGGCTTTTGCGCGTTCCAGAATCGCATGCTCGACGCGGACGAGACCAACCTGAACGGTGAATACCTCGTGCAGATGATAAAATACATACGCAGTTGAAAATACACAGCGGATGGAAGCCGGACAGAATTGAATCCGGCTGCCATATCATGGTGAAGAGAAGTAATATTTTTTCTTTCAAGAAAAAGTATCAACTTTTCGTCCGTTCTCCAGCAGGCCCTGATTGCCATGCTCGAGTGACGCGGCAGGAAAAAACGCACGAAAAACAGGATGGGCGTTCCGCCCATCCTGTTTTGATATTTATTAATGCGGCGATTATGCTCGCCGCAGATGCGGCAACCGCAAGACATGGCATTTATTACTCCGGCAACACCGGCATGGCGCATAATTTGCGGTTATTTTGTTGCCGGAGTAATAGTGCGCCGGTCAGTCCTCGCCGGGTTTGCCCTTCAGGAGGCTCATTTTGATGTTCCAGAGCTTCTGCGAGAGGTCGACGTAGTAGTGGTGCGGGTTTTCGAAGCGGCGCACCTCCTCCCAGAGGGTGTCGAGCTGGCGGGCGCAGTAGGCTTTGATCTCCGGCAGCGTCGGGCGGTCGTAGACAAGCTCGCCGGCGCGGAAGATCGGCTTCATCAGCTCCACCGCCTCGAAATCCGTCAGCGTCTTCTCCTTCCACGTCGCGTCGGGGTCGAAGATCGTGAGCGGCTTGCGGTCGTTCACGGTCTCGTCGTGCACGCACAGATAGTCCGCCAGCGCCTTGCCCGTGTCGCGGCCGTAGAAGCGGTAGAGCTTCTTGAAGTGGGGATTTGTGATCTTCTCCACGTTCTCGCTGACCTTGATCTTCGGCAGGATCGTCCCGTCGCCGCGTTCGATCGCCGCGAGCTTGTACACGCCGCCGAAGACCGGCTCGCTCCGGGCCGTGATCAGCCGCTCGCCCACGCCGAAGCAGTCGATGCACGCGCCCTGCCGGATGAGGTCGGAGATCAGATACTCGTCGAGCGCGTTCGAGCAGGTGATCGTGCAGCCGGGCCACCCGGCGTCGTCGAGCATTTTCCGCGCCCTGCGGCTCAGGTACGCCAGATCGCCCGAGTCGAGGCGGATGCCGCATTTCGTGATGCCGAGGGGCTTCAAAATCTCGTCGAACGCCCGGATCGCGTTCGGCACGCCGCTCTGCAGCACCGAGTACGTGTCGACGAGCAGCGTCGCGTTCTGCGGATACGTGCGGCAGTAGGCCCGGAAGGCGTCAAGCTCCGAATCGAACATCTGCACCCAGGCGTGCGCCATCGTCCCCCCGGCGGGCACGCCGAAGAGCTGATCGGACAGCGTGCACGCCGTACCGGCGCAGCCGCCGATATACGCCGCCCGTGCGCCGAGGATCGCCGCGTCCGAGCCCTGCGCCCGGCGGGAGCCGAACTCCAGCACCGTCCGCCCGGCGGCGGCGCGGCAGATGCGGCTGGCCTTCGTCGCGATCAGGCTCTGGTGGTTGAGCGTGCAGAGCATATACGTCTCGAGAAGCTGCGCCTGTATCGCCGGGGCGCGGACGGTCAGGATCGGCTCGCGGGGAAAGACCGGCGTGCCCTCGGGCACGGCCCAGATGTCGCCCGTGAACCGGAAATGCTTCATGTAGTCGAGAAATTCCTCGCTGAATATGCCCCGGCCGCGCAGATAGGCGATGTCCGCGTCGTCGAAGTGGAGGTTGCGGATGTACTCGATCACCTGATCGAGTCCCGCCGCGATGGCGAACCCGCCGCCCGGTGCGGAAGAAAAGATCGAAATACGTGATCCGGTCACGCATGCCGCTCGCGAGATATCCGTTGCCCATCGTAAGCTCGTAGAAGTCGCAGAGCATTGCCGGGTTTGGTCGGCGCGAGAGGCTCGCCCAGGCTCGCCTGAAGGTATTTTTGCCGAAAAGCGCGGTTTCCGGCAAAAATGAAGCTCAATCACTTTTTCTTTCAAGAAAAAGTATGAACAGTTACTGATTTTGTAACGAAATGATGAAACCGCCGGGTCGGCAGAGGGGCTTGAACGGCTTCACCGCCGGGACAGAATCTCCGTGACCGCGTCCTGATCGGCCTCCCGCAGGCCGATGAACGGGTTCGGCGGGGCGTCGAACGGGGCGATGTTTTTTTGAAACCAGCAGATGTCCCGCCAGCTCTCGCATTTGTAGCCCGCGTTGTAGAACACGCCGGCGCGGTGAAAGCCGAGGCTCTCGTGCAGCCGTTCGCTCTTTTGGTTCGGCAGCGTCACGCAGCCGAAGACGTTCCGCACGCCCTGCAGCCGCAGCAGCTCGATCAGCGTCGTATACAGGGCCGTGCCGATGCCGAGCGATTGAACGCTCCGGTCGAGGTAGACGGAAAGCTCCGCGTTCCACTGGTACGCCTCCCGGGCCATGTGCCGGTGGGCGTACGCGTAGCCGACGAGCCTGCCGCCCGCCTCGTAGACGAGCCAGGGGTATTCCTTCAGCGTCTCGACGACGCGTTCCCGGAATTCGTCGACCGTCGGCGGCGTGCATTCAAACGTGACCGGCGTGTCGATGTACCGGGCGTAGATCGCGTGAAGCGCCGCCGCGTCGTCGGCTGCGGCGAGGCGTATCATACGGGGTTCGGCTCCGGCTCCGGCTCGAGCATGGCGAGGCGGGCGCAGCCGTACATACCGGCGTCGTTGCCGAGGTTTGCAAGGCCGATGACCGTCTCCCGGCAGGCGTGGAAGGCGTATTTCTGGAACGCCGCCTCGGCCCGCAGACGCAGAAACTCCCCCGCCCGCGACACGCCGCCGCCGATGACGATCGCGTCGGGGTCGGTCACCGTACACGCCGCCGCCAGCCCCCGGCCCAGATAATCGCACGCCTGATCGACGACCGCGACCGCGTCCTCCGAGCCCTCGGCCGCCATGTCGAATATCTCCTTCGATGTGAAGCTGCCAAGGCCCGCCTTCCGGGCCAGACGTGATATGCCGGTGGCGCTGCAATACTGCTCGAGGCACCCGTGGCGGCCGCAGTTGCACGGCTCCGTCTCATTGTGCTCGACGTTGATGTGGCCGATCTCGCCGCAGGCGCCGTGCGCCCCGACGACGATGCGTTCGTCTATCGTCAGCCCGCCGCCGACGCCCGTGCCCAGCGTCACGAGCAGGATCGAGCTGAAGCCCACGCCGCCGCCCTGCCACTGCTCGCCGAAGGCGGCCGCGTTCGCGTCGTTGCACATCCGGCAGGGAATGCCGGTCAGAGCCGTGAACTCGTCGCCGGGGCGGCATACGCCCCAGCCGAGGTTTACGCAGTGGTTCACCGTGCCGTCCATGAGCACGGCGCCGGGTACGCCGATCGCCGCGCCGTCCGCCGCGCCGCGAAGGGAACGGGCGATGTCCGAGATGATGTTCCTGCCGCCGTCGGATTTGTCGGTCGGGATCTCCCACTTCTCGAGAAGCTCCGTCTCGGAGAAGTAACCGATCTTGACGGTCGTGCCGCCTACGTCGATGCCATAGTAGGTCTTCATAGCCGTTATACCCCGCTGTTTGAATGTATTGAAAGCCGCCCGGGCGGCAGTCACGCAATTGTCATGAAATTAGTATACAATATTTTTCCGAAATGTGATATGATAAATTGAAAAAAAGTTTGAAACCTGCGGAGATTTTCGATCATGAGCATACGAACAGCGGCTTTTCGCCGCTTCAGACAGGCCGTCCGCCTCGCGGAGAGCCGGATAAACCCGGTCTCGCCGCCCCGGGCGGACGTCGGCGAGGGCATAGCCGCCGCCCTCGGCCATACGCTGGACGGTCAGGGCTGCCGCCGGCCCCTCGTCGTCCTCGGCGCCGGCTCCGGGCCTGTACGCGGCGGCGTGACCGAGGCGCTGACGGCGGCGGGACTCAACATCGCCGTGTGGGACGAGCTGCCCGACCGCCCCACCGACGCGGACGCGGACGATCTGGCGCTGTTCTATCAGGCCGAGCGCTGCGACGCGTTCGTCGCCGTCGGCACCGGCCGCGCCATCGACGCGGCGAAGCTTGCCGCCGCCCGTGTCGCCCTGCCCGGCCGCACCGCGGCCGCGACACGGGGCCGCGTCCGTCTGCACGGCCGCAAAACGCCGCCCGTGATCGCCGTGCCCGTCGTCCCCGGCGACGGGGCCGAGACGATGGGACGCGTGTTTCTGACCGACCGGCACGGAGCCGTCGTTTCGGCCGAGGGGCCGGCGCTCCGTCCCGCCCTCGTCGTCGCCGATCCGGCGCTGACCGCCCGCGCCGAGAGGCCGCTTCTGGCGCAGGCCGCCGCCGAGGGGCTTTGCATGGCGTGGGAGGCAGATATTTCCATTTTTGCCGACGCCGCCGCACGGACAGCGGCTGCGGCGGCGGTGCGGGGCCTTCTCGAGAGCGCGGAGCCGTGCTGGAACACGGGCGGCACGGCGGCGCAGCGGTCGGTTCTGCTCGAGGCGTCGCGGTCGGTCGGCGAGGCCGTGACCGTCGCCGGAGTCGGGCCGGTGACGGCGCTTTGCGAGGTGCTGGAGGGCGAATGCGGCATTCCCCGCGGCGAGGCGTGCGGGGCCGTCCTGCCGGCATTTATGGAAAAATATGGATATTATAACCGCGATCCCCTTGCCGCTGTGGCGGCGGCGTGCGGGATGGACACCGGGACGCGGGCGGAGCGTGTGGCGGCGCTGATCGAACGGATTCGGCGGACGCTGTTCTGCCTCGGTCTGCCGGAGCACATCGACGGCATACAGCGCAGCCGGTTTGAGTCCATCGCCGCCCGCGCCGCCGACGCCGCGAAGCGCACCGGCTGTCCCTTCGACGTTCTCGCGGCGGACTACATGGAGCTGCTGCAGGCCGTCTGCGAGACGCAGTACAGCCGCTGACCGGCGGGGCGGAAAGCATATACAGCCGCACGGCGCCGCAAACGGCAATGCAGCTTCATTTCAGTACATCGTTAATTTAATTTTGAGGAGATACAATCATGGCAGTCAACATCAAAGGCCGTTCGTTTCTGACGCTCCGGGATTTCAGCCCGGACGAGATACGCTATCTGCTGAACCTGGCGCAGGATCTCAAGCGCAAAAAGCGCATGGGCATCCCCGGCGAGACGCTGCGGGGGAAAAACATCGTGCTGATGTTCGATAAGACGTCCACCCGCACACGCTGCGCCTTCGAGGTCGCCGCCCGTGAGGAGGGCGCCGGCGTGACGTTTCTCGACCGCAACAGCTCGCAGGTCGGCAAAAAGGAGTCGATCGAGGACACCGCCCGCGTGCTGGGCCGCTTTTTCGACGGCATCGAGTACCGGGGCTATGACCAGTCGCTCGTTGAGGATCTCGCCCGCTATTCCGGCATCCCGGTCTGGAACGGCCTGACCGACGTCGATCACCCGACGCAGGCGCTGGCCGATATCATGACGCTGCTGGAGAACACGAAAAAGCCCCTTGACCGCTGCAAGCTCGTGTTCTGCGGCGACACCCGCAACAACATGGCCTACGCGCTGATGTACATATGCTGCAAGCTCGGCATTGAATACCTCGGCTGGGGCCCGCAGGAGCTTGCGCCGGACGAGGACGTCATGGCGTACTGCCGCGAGGTCGGCGAGGTCACGGGCGCGAAGATCGGCTTTTCGAGCGACATCGCCGACATCAGGGGCGCGGACGTGCTCTACACCGATATCTGGGCCTCCATGGGCGAGGAGGCCAAAATCCCCGAGCGCGTGAAGCTTCTCACGCCGTACCGGGTGACGATGGACGTGCTGTACGCGACGGAGAACCCGAGCGTGCTGTTCATGCACTGTCTGCCGTCGTTCCACGACTTCAACACGGATATGGCGCGCCAGCAGATGGAGCTGGGCTACGACATCCGCGAGGTCACCGACGAGGTCTTCCGAGGCCCCGCCAGCC
>CAJOFW010000162.1:4192-5200 GCA_905234005.1 uncultured Oscillospiraceae bacterium | reverse complement strand
GGTTTATTTCGATAGCAAGGCGGCGGTCTTATGGAAAAATTCAGCGTGCGCAAGCCCCTCACGATTTTTGTCGCGGCCATTGCGGTCATACTGCTTGGCGTCGTCGCGTTCACGCGCATGACGCCCGATCTGCTGCCCAACATGGACTTTCCCTACGTCGTCATCATGACGACGGTGCCCGGCGCAAGCCCGGAATCGGTTGAGACGCAGGTGACGCGGCCGCTCGAGCAGGCGATGGCGACGCTCGAACACATCAAAAACGTCCAGTCGACCTCCGCCGAGAGCTATTCGGTCGTCATCCTCGAGTTCGAGGACAGCGTGAACATGGACTCGATCGGCGTGGACATCCAGCAGAGCATCGCCGCCCTGCAGGGCGGGTGGGACGACACGGTCGGCACGCCGTATGTGCTCAAGATCAACCCCTCGCTCCTGCCCGTGGAGGTCGCCGCCGTCGCGATGGAGGGCATGGACAGCACCGAGCTGACCGACTTCACCGAGGACACGCTGATCCCCCGGCTCGAGGGCGTGACCGGCGTGGCCAGCGTGAACGCGGTCGGGGCCATCACACGGCAGGTGCACGTCGTCATCGACGAGGACATGATCGCCGCCGTGAACGAGCGTCTGGCCGAGGCGGTCAACCGCCGGATGGACGACGCCGCCGCCGAGCTGGACGACGCCCTCGCCGAGCTGGACGACGCGCAGTCGGCCCTCGACGACGCGCAGTCGGAGCTTGTATCGGGCCGCAGCGCGCTGGCCGCGCAGACGGCGTCCGCACAGGCGGAGCTGAACCGCCAGCAGTCGGCGCTGCTGTCCGGCCGCATGGACATATTGCAGCAGTTGAACACCATGACCGCCGCGCGGTCGGAGCTGGAGACGACGCTGTCCGTCCTGCGCCCGATCGCCGAGCGGCTGTCCGCCCTCGAGGCACGGGAGACGGAGCTGACCGCCCGCATCGCCGCACTCGAGGCCGAGGCCGCGTCGCGGCCGGACGAATCCGGCGGTCAGGAC
>CAJOFW010000162.1:0-4051 GCA_905234005.1 uncultured Oscillospiraceae bacterium | reverse complement strand
CACGGACGGTGAGCTGATCGCGGCGCGGGCGGAGCTTGCGGTCGTACAGGCGGAGCTTGCGGCGGCGGACGCGGCGCTCGGGGCGCTGGAGCTTGACCGCGTCGGCCTCCCGGCCGCTGTCGCGGAGATGGAGACCGGCCTTGCGCAGCTCGAGGCGGGCATTGACCTTCTGAACGAGACCCTGACCCAGCTCGACAACGGCTCCTCCCAGCTCTCGGACGCGCTCGCGATGCTCAATCAGGCGCAGTCCGAGGGGATATTGCAGCTCGCGGACGCGGCGGTGATGCTCGCGATCAACTCCGCCGCTCTTGACTCCGCCGCGGCGCAGGCCGAGCAGGGCGTGGATTCCCTCGACGACGCACGCGAAACCGCCCTCGCAAGCGCCGACATATCCGGCGGGCTGACGCTCAGCACGGTGTCCTCGATCCTCGCGGCACAGAGCTTCTCGATGCCCGCCGGGTACGTGGAGCAGGACGGCGTGAGCTACATGGTATCGGTCGGCGACGAGCTGACCGACCCGGACGAGCTTGCGGGGCTTCTCATCATGGACACCGGCGAGGACGCCATCGGCCCGATCTTCCTCTCCGACGTCGCCCGCGTATTCGTCACCGACAACGCCGACTCGACCTACGCGAGGCTGAACGGCGAAAACGGCCTGATCCTCAGCTTCGAGAAGCAGTCGAACGCGGCCACGGCGGAGGTCACGGACGCGCTCGGGGCGGCGTTTGCGTCGCTCGAGGGGGCGTATCCCGGCCTTCGCTTCGTGCCGCTCATGAACCAGGGCGAATACATATACATGATTGTGAACTCGATCCTGCAGAGCCTGCTGTACGGGGCGATCTTCGCGATTCTGGTGCTCATCGTGTTCCTGCGCGACATACGCCCGACGATCATCACGCTCGTGTCGATTCCGCTCAGCGTCGTGTTCGCGGTCGTGCTCATGTACTTCTCCGGCGTGACGCTCAATATGATATCGCTGTCCGGCCTCGCCGTGTCGGTGGGTATGCTTGTCGATAACTCCATCGTCGTCATGGAGAACATCTACCGCCTGCGGGCGAAGGGGGCGACGGCGGTACAGGCGGCCGTCCACGGCGCAAAGCAGGTCGCCGGGGCCATCACCGCCTCGACGCTCACGACGATCTGCGTGTTTCTGCCCATCGTGTTCGTGCGAGGCATCACGCGGCAGCTCTTTGTCGATCTCGCGCTCACGATGAGCTACGCGCTGCTCGCAAGCCTGATCGTGGCGCTGACGCTCGTACCGGCAATGTCGCGGGGGATGCTCGGCAGCATCCGCCGTTCACGACGGGAGGCGGAGGGACGCGGCGAGAGCGTCGTATACCGCGTCTACCGCCGCGTGCTCCGGTGGGCGCTGCGGTTCAAATGGCTCGTGTTCCCGGCCTCGATCGCGCTGCTCGTCGTGAGCGGCCTCGCGGCGGTCGCACGCGGGTACAGCTTCATGCCCTCCGGGGACTACAACGCCGTGACCGTCTCGGTCACCATGCCCGAGGACACGGAACGGGACGCTGCCGTCGCGACGGCGGACGAGGTCATAGCCCGCGTTCTGACGCTCGATAACGTCGAATCCGCCGGCGCGATGATGGGCAGCGGCACGCTGCTCGGCGGCGGCAGCGGATCGTATGACGTGACGATCTACGTCACGCTGACCGAAGGCTCGTCCGGCGTCGAGGCCGGTGAGCGCATCGCGGCGCTGTGCGCCGACCTCGACTGCGAAATCGACGCCGACTCCGAGACGATGAGCCTGAGCTACCTCTCCGGCAGCGGCCTTGAGATACGCATCTACGGCAGCGACATGGAGGCGCTGCAGCAGGCGGCGATGGATACCGCCGACGTGCTGCGCGGCATATCGGGCCTCACGGATGTAAGCGACGGCCTCGAGGACGCGGCGCCCGCCGTCCACGTCGCCATCGACCGCAACGCCGCGATGGAGAAGGGCTACACCGTCGCCCAGCTCTATATGCAGGTGGCGTCCGCGCTGACCGGCTCCGCGACGGCCATCAGCATCGACATGGACACCGTGACCGCCGACGTGCTCGTGCAGACGGACGCCGCCATGACCCGTGACGAGCTCGCCGCGCTCGAGCTGTCGTATACGAACGCCGAGGGCGAGGCGGACACGTTCCGCCTCGGCGACGTGGCCGTGCTCGAGGACACGGTCAGCCTGTCCTCGATCTCCCGCGACAACCAGCGGCGCTATCTGAGCGTCACCGCCGCCGTGGCCGAGGGCGGCAGCGTCACCCTCGCCGCCGACGAGGCCGCCGCGGCGCTCGAGGCGATCGACCTACCCGCCGGCGTGAGCGTTGAATTTTCCGGCGAGAGCGAGACGATCATGGAGGCCGTGACCCAGCTCGCGGAGATGCTGGCGCTCGGCGCCGTGCTCGTGTACTTCATCATGGTCGCCCAGTTCCAGAGCCTCAAAAGCCCGTTCATCGTCATGTTCACGATCCCGCTCGCGTTCACGGGCGGCTTCCTCGCGCTGCTCGTCTGCGGCATGGACGTGAGCGTCATATCGCTGATCGGCTTTGTCATGCTGACCGGCGTCATCGTGAACAACGGCATCGTGCTTGTGGATTATGTAAACCAGCTCCGCGCCGGGGGCATGGAGCGCCGCGAGGCGCTGGCGGAGGCCGGCGTGACCCGTATGCGGCCGATTTTCATGACCTCGCTCACGACGATCCTCGGTCTCATCGTGATGGCGCTGGGCCGCGACGCGGGCACGGCCATGATGCAGCCCGTCGCCGTCGTGTGCATCGGCGGATTGCTGTACGCGACGCTGATGACGCTGATCGTCGTGCCGTGCATTTACGACCTGATGAACAAAAAGGCCCTGACCGTCGTCACCGACGAGGCCATGGCGTTCGAGGAGGACGACGCCGTATGACGAGCGGGAGGACAGGCCCGCGCCGAACATACGCCAAAAACCTTGACAAATCCGCGCAAACCCTGTTTACTATAAAGCAGCATCGAACAATAGAAAGAGGGTATCCGTCAATGTATATCACCTGCCTTGACCTCGAGGGCGTGCTCGTGCCCGAGATCTGGATCGCGTTTTCCGAGGCGACCGGCATTCCCGAGCTGCGCCGCACCACCCGTGACGAGCCGGATTACGACAAGCTCATGCGCTATCGCCTCGCCATCCTGAAGGAGCACCGGCTCGGCCTGCGGGAGATTCAGGCGACCATCGCCGGCATCGACCCGATGCCCGGGGCGAAGGAATTTCTCGACGAGCTGCGGTCGATCACCCAGGCCGTCATCCTGAGCGACACATTCACGCAGTTTGCCCAGCCGCTCATGAAAAAGCTGGGCTGGCCCGCCATCTTCTGCAACGAGCTGATCGCCGCCGACGACGGCGAGATCACCGGCTACCGCCTGCGCTGCGAGCAGACAAAGCTCACGACCGTCCGCGCCTTCCAGTCCTGCGGCTTCGAGACGATCGCAAGCGGCGACAGCTTCAACGATCTCGCGATGATCCGGGCGAGCAGCGCCGGTTTCCTGTTCCGGGCGCCGGATTCCATCAAGGCGTCAAACCCCGATATCCCCGCCTGCGAGACATACGACGAGCTTCTGTCCCTCATCCGCGGCGCGATGGGGATGTAATACTTTTTCCTGAAAGAAAGTAACTATACAGTATATTCATTTCCCGCGCATACAGAAAACGGTATGGCCGATCAGGGTCATACCGTTTTCTGTATGCGTTTTTCGCGATGTCGGATGGACGGCGTTTCAATACTTTTTCTTGAAAGAAAAAGTATCAAAAAGAACTTTGTATTCGCTTCGAAAAGGCAGCGTTTCCAAGGCTTTGTGCCCGGTAACGAAACAAAGCTTTTGATTGGGTAACAGTATTAATTATTCGTCGTCCTCGTCGTCCTCATCCTCGTCCTCATCATCCTCATCCTCATCGTCCTCATCCTCGTCCTCATCGTCGTCCTCCTCGTACCGCTTCGCGGCGGCGCGGCTGACGGCGATGCTGACCTCGTACAGGCCGAGCATCGGAACGGCGGTCATGAGCTGGCTCAGAACGTCCGGCGGCGTG
>CAJOFW010000161.1:966-6008 GCA_905234005.1 uncultured Oscillospiraceae bacterium | reverse complement strand
GAGGTCATCCCGGCGGAGGAGCTGGGCGGCTCCACGGCGGATATCGGCGGCCGCGTCCGTGAGATCATCGGACGGGAGCTTGCGGAGATGTCGAAACAGTGAATTTTCCTGCAAAAGGTTACAATTTGTAGTTTCCTTCCATGGGAATCTGTGATATCATAACTGCATCAGTTCGGTAAAAATGTTCAGGAAGGAACCGATCTTCCGTCAGGAGGCGACCATGAATAAAAAAGTCGTAATCGGCGCGGCGGTCACCGTCGCGGCGGCGAGTGTGGCGACAAATCTGGCATTCCAGCCGGAGGAGCTTCTGCACAGCGCGGAATACCTCGACGCGCAGACGCGCTATGTCGAGGATGGACAGCTCGGCGAGGAGCAGATCGAATTCACCGAGGCGGAGCAGCCCAACCGCTGGGATGTATTCCGCTCGTGGCTCATCCGTCTGCCCGTGCCCGTCAAGGCGGCGCTGCTGATGCCGCTGTGGGTGCTCGGCGCTCTGCCCGGGACGACCCTGTTTTCCGCGCTGTCGCCGATCGCGGCGCAGCTTTTCGGCCTGGTCGCGCAGATGGCCGTGCTTGTCGGCGTGTTCTGCGTCGTATACAAGCTCATCTTCCCGGATCGCAGGCTCTCCGAGCTTTTCAGCAGGAAAAACCGCCGTTGGCTGCTGCTCGGCGCTTCCGTCCTGACGGCGGCGAACTTCGGCCTCTCGCTTGCCTGGCCCGGCTGGCACGCGGCGCGTATCGTCGTCATGGGCGTCGTCGGCTTCGGCGTGCTGTGCCTGCTGTGGTACCGCATCTGCGGCAGGCTGAAGGCCCCGAAACCCGGCGTCGTCCGCAGCACGCTCAAGCTCGAATACTGATACAGGCAATTACGTCCCGCCCTTCGCGATTCGGAGGGCGGGACGTTTTTTGTTCATAGAATCTTCATGACTTCCCGGGCGGCGCAGTGTATGATATTACGTCCCGCCCTTCGCGATTCGGAGGGCGGGACGTTTTTTGTTCATAGAATCTTCATGACTTCCCGGGCGGCGCAGTGTATGATTGGCTGGAAGTAAAAGGGGGCCTATCATGGAACAGGAAGAAAAGAAACGTAAGCGGCGGCGGTTGTTCGTCTGGACAGCCGTCGTACTGGTCGTGCTTCTCGTGCTGGCGGGCGCGTTCATCGCACGGCGGTACTACATCATCTCGCAGGCGGAGATATCCGGAAAAGCCGTCGACACGGGCGAGTGGTTCGACATCCGACCCGAGGGCATTGTATCGGCCAATGGCGAGGAGGTCTACACGCAGATGCGTCTCGGCACGGAGAACAAGGTCATCGTCATGTTCTGCGGCGGCGGCATCAGCATCAACGAGTATACGGCCGCGAGGCCGTATATCGGCCTGCGCATCGCCGACGAGCCGGGGTTCTACTCCGACGACATCGAGGGCATGATCCCGGACTACTGCGCCATCGGCATCGGCGTACAGTCGGATGAAAACCCGTTCAGCGACTGGTCGATCATCGTGATCCCGTACACGACGGCGGACTTCCACATCGGCACGACCGAATACGCCTACACCGCCCTCGACGGCTCGGAAGCCGTACTCAACCACCACGGCTACCTGAACTATCGCGCCATCATGGACGAGGCGGTGCGGTATACCGGCTCCGCGCCGGACGAGCTGCTCATATGCGGCTGGAGCGCCGGCGGCTACGCCACGGCCATTCTCGCGCCGGAGATCATGGAGGACTATTTCCCCGACGCCGGCCATGTGACCGTGTGTGTGGACAGCTCGCTGCTGGAGCTTGACCACTGGGAGCGCATCTTCCGCGATGTCTGGGCCGCGCCGGAGGAGTTTACGCAAAAGATCCACTCGAGCAACCTGATCGTCGATTTTCTCGGCGCTCTCTACGACGAGTACGGCGACGAAAACGTGACCTACCTCTATATCGGCTCCGTCCGCGACGGCGCCCTGACAAAATACCAGAGCTTCTTTGACGTGAGCAGCTACACCGCGAACAACGTGAATGTGAACGTGTACACGGGCTATCTGCGTGAGATGCTGCGGCAGCTCGGGGGGCGGATACCGTCCTGCGGCATCTATCTCTTCGACAGTCTCCCGTTCTCCCTGCGTCCGACGCAGTTTCGGCTGACGCAGCACACGATCATCGAGACGGCGATGGTGTTCTGGCCGGTCACCGACCGCGTGAGCGTGGCAAGCTGGCTTTACGACGCCGTGGAGGGGAATGTGACGAGCCACGGGCTGAACCTGCTCCGGTAACGAAGTTGAATACTACGTAAATCCGTATAAATCCGATTGGACGATAATTCACAACTTTTCCCATCAAAAGCCGTTATTTTTCGAGCAATTCAACGATTGACATTCCATACGCTTGGGATGTATATTAGATACGCTAAGACATCGGCGTCTCAGAGGATGATTTCTCTGCGTGCCGGTGTCTTTTTGCGGGTTCGCCGGATGGTTCTGACCGCTCCGTTCCGACGCAATCTCACGGAGACGGCGCAGCAAAGATATACAATTTCGCGGAAAAAAAGGGAGGCTTCGGCATGGATCTCAGGGTGCTGCGGTATTTTGTTGTCACGGCGCAGGAGGCGAACATCACCCACGCCGCCGAGAAGCTGAATATGTCGCAGCCGCCGCTGTCGAACCAGATTCGGGCGCTCGAGGACGAGCTGGGCGTGGAGCTGTTCATCCGGGGCAAGCGGCATCTGCAGATCACCGAGGAGGGGCGGCAGCTCTACCGCCGGGCGCAGCAGATACTCTCGCTGGCGGATCGGACGCTGGCGGAGTTTGAGGACCTGCGCGGCGCGCCGCACGGGTGTCTCTGCCTTGCGACCGTGGAGGGGCGGGCGCCCTATGTCGCGGCGCGGTGGATCGCGGGCTTTCACGACGAGTACCCGCTCGTCCGGTTCTCTCTGTGGAACGGCAGCAGCGACGACGCCCTCGACCGCGTATCGAAGGGTCTGGCCGATCTTGCGCTGATCGCCGCGCCTTACGATATGGAGCGGCTGGACGGGATGTACATCTGCTCCGAGCCGTGGGTCGCGATCATCCCGAAGGATCACCCGCTGGCCGCCCTGAACGGGCCGGAGCTGCCGCTGCGCGCCCTCGCCGGACAGCCGCTGATCCTTCCGAACCGGCACTCACGCGTAGAGGCCATCCGGCGCTGGTTTGCCGAGATCGGCGAGGAGCCGCAGAGCCTGTGCGAGACGGCGAGCTATCTGGACGCCGTCGCCCTCGCCGAGCAGGGCGTCGGCATCGCGATCTTTCCCCAGACGACGTATACGCCGAACCCGCTCGTGAAGACGCGTGTCATCACGGAGCCGATCAAAAAGGCCGATTACTACCTCGTCCGGCCCCGGGACGAGAAGCTGCCCCGGCTTGCCCAGCTCTTTTACGACTACATCGAGGACTTCATCGACGGCGACCTGCTCCGCGCCGAGCGCTTCCGGATTTGTGAACAGGAATACGAGCTGCCCGCGGACGCGGAGATATTGTAACGGATTTCACTCAGTCCGGTGAAAAAAGGAGCCCGTGATCCTTTTTCCATATTGACATGACATGACAACTCCTACTCCCACTCTTCTTCGGTATTTCCGCCGCGCAATCACGGGAAGCGGACGGACGCCCCCGCCGGGACGAATCCGGCGGGGGCGTTGTGTGTTTTGTGTCTGTATTCGCGGGTCAATTCTGCTCCTGTGCGCGCTCCGCGGACAGCGACAGCGACAGGCGGCGGTCGCCGTCGTACTGCGTCGTCACCGTAAAGCGGAGATCGCCGTCCCCGGCCGGGATGGGCAGCGTCTCCGTCGCCAGAACGTCGTGCTCCCGATAGGCGATGACGAAAAGACTGCCCGCTGTCTCATCGTGCGCAAGGCAGATCGTCTCCCCGTTGCGGACGGTGTTCTCGTCGTGGGACAGCATCAGCGTCCGCCGATCCAGCGTCTCGATACGGCGCAGGTGCTCCGCCATCGGCTCGTCCACGACGCAGTGGTACGGTATCGCAAAGCAGGCCAGCGCCCGTTCCCGTCGGATGTACAGCTTTCTCATGTGGTTTCCCTCCCATGCCGCCGTATGGCGGCGTTATACTATTCGCGCTCGATTGATCATGCGCTGTTTGCGCCCGCGCCGTGTACCGGCGGCAAAAGACGGTTGTCGCGCCGGAGCCGGTGTGCTATAATGAAGGTCGAATCGACGGAAAGGGCGTGGGTTTTCCATGAAACACCGGCAGCCGCAGAGGGACACGTTCGGCATCAACATGAAGACCTGGTGCCGGGAGCACGAGGCGTATATCACGGCGGCGGAGCCGTCGGAGGAGCTGCTCTCGCTGCACATGACCAAAATTCAAATTCTCCAGCACGAACGGCTCATACACCTGATCGTGACCGTGATGGTCGTCATCGCCGAGCTGTTCGTCGTGTCGCTGGTGGTGCTGCACCCGGAGCTTGGTATCGTCGCGGCGCTGGTGATGCTCGGGCTTGCCGTGCTGCTTGGTTTCTATTTCTGGCACTACTTCTTCCTCGAGAACACGGTACAGCGGTGGTATCGGCTCATGGACGAGATGAGAGAATCTGTCAAAAAGGCGGGGTGACGGCCATGGAGCGATACATCGTATTCGACGTCGAGACGCCGAACCGTTACAACAACCGCATGAGCGCCATCGGCGTTTCCGTGGTGGAGGGCGGCGAAATCCGGGATTCATTCTTCTCCTACGTGAACCCCGAGACGTTTTTCGATTCCTTCAACACACGTCTCACCGGCATAGGCCCGGCCACCGTCGCCGACGCGCCGGCGTTCCCGGCGGTGTGGGAGGAAATCGAGCCGCTGTTCTCGTCCGGCATCCTCGTCGCCCACAACGCCGTGTTTGACATGGGCGTGCTGAAGAAATGCCTGCGCGATTATACCATCCCGTGGAAGCCGTCCGCGCCGTATTGCTGCACCGTACAAATGGGCAGGCGGCTGCTGCCGGGCATCAGCCACCGGCTCAATCACCTGTGTGAATACTACGACATCCCGCTCGACCACCACAAGGCCGACAGCGACAGC
>CAJOFW010000161.1:0-921 GCA_905234005.1 uncultured Oscillospiraceae bacterium | reverse complement strand
TCGGGAGCTTCGTCAAAAGCTACAACCTCATGCCGGCCGGATGACAGGCCGACGCGAAGGAAGGAGCGGTACGCTGTGCCGCTCCTTCTTTGCGTCCTGTATCAGTTTTCACGCCCGGCGAGGCGTTTTGTAAGCGCCCGGAGATAGTCCGCGTCGGGGAAGAGGTTCAGGATCTCCAGGGCCTTGTCGGTGTACATGGCTGTCAGCGCCGCGCATTTTTCCGGGCCGAGAAGGGCGCAGAAGCCAGGGCGCAGAAGCCGTCGCCGTCAAGGGCGTCGTCCCGGCACTGGAACGCCATGCCGAGGGCAATGCCGAAGGCGTCCGCCGCGTCGATCACATCCTGTCCGGCGCCCGCCGCCGCGGCGCCCATGGCACACGCCGCGCCCATGAGCGCCGCCGTCTTGCCGAGATCGGTCGCGGCGAGGCTCTCGGCGGTGGGTTCAGAGGCGGTCAGATCCATGTACTGCCCGCCGCATATGCCGTCAAGACCGGCCGCCCGTGCCAGCACACGCAGGCAGCGAAATCGCTCCGCCTCGCCGATGTCCGCCGCGCAGACGCTGCGAAACGCCTCGGCCTGCATACAGTCGCCGGCGAGGACGGCGGTCGTCTCGCCGAAGGCTTTGTGATTCGTCGGCATGCCGCGCCGTTCGTCGTCGTCGTCCATGCAAGGGAGATCGTCGTGGATGAGGCTGTATGTGTGCAGCAGCTCCACGCCGACCGCGACGGGCAGCGCCCGTGTCACGTCGCCGCCGCATACGCGGCAGAACTCGAGGCACAGCGTCGGCCGCACACGCTTGCCCCCGGCGAGGAGGCTGTAACGCATGGACTCACGCAGCCCGTCCGCGCCGTCGCCCGCCGGGGCGAAGCATGACGCGAGGGCGTGCTCGATCATGGCCCTGTATTCGTCGGTGCGGGCGGTCA
>CAJOFW010000160.1 GCA_905234005.1 uncultured Oscillospiraceae bacterium | reverse complement strand
AATAAGCAAATAATACTGTTCTCCAATTAAAAGTTTCGTTCCGTTACCGGGTGCATAGCCTTGGAAACGCTGCCCTTTCGAAGCGAATACACAGTTCTTTTTGCTGCTTTTTCTTTCAAGAAAAAGCAGCAAAAAAGCGCGGAGCGTCCGTTATCGGATGCTCCGCGCCGCTTTGGGGTTACCGGCGGCCGGTGCCGTTGTTGTCCTCGATGCGTCCGTTTTCCGGGTTCGCCATGTCGTCGGTCAGATCGTTCACGGCGTCGCCCACACCGTTCACAGCGCCGCCGACCGCGTCGCCCACGCCGTCCACAACGTCGCCGACGCCCTCGCCGACGTCGTCCATCGCGCCCTCGATCGCGCCGCCGACCGTGTTGCCGTCGGCGTCACGCCGGGCGTTCGGCGTCGTGGCTGTATCGGGCCGCGCCGTGGGGGACGTCGTCGGGGACGCCGTGGCCGTGGGGCGGGCCGTTGCCGTCGCTGCGGGCGACGGCGTCGTGCGGGCTTCCTCACGGGCGGAGCCGTTTGTGCCGCAGGCCGTCAGCGCCGTGAGCATGAGGACAGCCGAAACGATCATGGAAAATATGGATTTCATCATCCTGCCTCCATTTTTGAAATTACGGCCATAGTATGAGCACAAACCGCCGATTTCTTGCACGCTGGCAGGATTTACTTCCATGCACATATCGTTGTTTCACAAAAATCAATGATTCGCAAAAGTCGAAACGAACAGGAGGATCGGTTCAAAGCAGCTTCCGGCGCTTCCATCGACCGGACAGGAAGTACGCGCCGGCGAGAATCACCGTCACAAACCCGGCGAGGCTGTAGCCCCAGAAATAGCCCCACACGCCCATGAAATGGCCGAGCAGCAGACTCAGGCCGATACGGGCGATCACGCCGTCGAGGATGCCGATAGCCATGCTCAGCCGCGTATAGCCCACGCCGAGGATGACGCCGTTCAGCGGCTGCATGACCGCGAACGCGAGATAGGCCCATACGGAAATCCGCAGATAGCGCGGGGCCATGGCGAGCACCTCCTCCGCGTCCGTGAAGACGCCGAACACGAACCGGGGCGCGATAAGACATACCGCCGCCACAAGCGCGAAAAAGGCGAGGTTGATGGCGATGGACAGCCCCAGCGCCCGCTGCACACGCTCCGGCTTGCCCGCGCCGATGTTCTGCCCGACGACCGTGGCCATGGCGGCCAGCGACGCGGACGATACGATGTTCACGACGCTGTACATCTTATTGCCGATGCCGGATACGGACGCCGCCGCGACGCCGAAGCTGTTGATGTACGAGCTGACATACAGCATCGACACGTTGATCGCAAGCTGCATACACACAAGCGGCAGCGCAAGCTGGACGGTCACGATGAGGTCGTGCCGGTTCATCCGGAAGCTGCGCGGCGCAAAATCAAAACACGCCTCCGCCCTGTGCCGGTAGAGGTGCGACACCGCGAGCACCATCGCGAGAAGCTGGCTTGCCGCCGTCGCGATCGCCGCGCCGAACGCGCCCATATGCAGCACGGCGACGAGCAGCAGATCGAGCAGGATGTTCACGACGGCCGATATCGCCATGAAGACCGTCGGTGAGGTCGAGTCGCCGAGACCGCGCAGTATGGCGCACACGGCGTTGTATCCGAACACGAACAGCATCCCCCCGGCGCAGACCGTGAGATACTGTACCGCCGGCGAAAACGCCTCCGCCGGCGTGTTGAGCCGGCCGAGCACGGGACGCGCCAGCGTCATGCCGAAGACGGCCACGACGACGGCGGCCAGTGCCACGAATGAGAAAAACGTGCCGATGGCGGCGTTCATGTCCCGCTGTCGGTTCTGCCCGAGAAGCTGGGCGGTATAGATCTGCCCGCCGTTTGCGATGGCGTTGCCGACAAGTGTGAACAGGATCGTCACCTGACCGCTGATCGACACCGCCGCCAGCGCCTCCGTACCGGCGAAGCGCCCGACGATGGCCAGATCGGCGATCGTGTACATCGTCTGCAGGAGATTGGCCACGATAAACGGCAGCGTGAACGCCGCCAGCTGCGGCAGAAGCCGCCCCTCCGTCATATTGCGCTGTATCGTATGGTTCCGCATAGAATTCCACTTTCCGTTCAATGAATATTCATATTATTTTACCACGATTTCCCCGCCGGTTCAACCTTATTGGAAACCGATCCGACTGTAACCGAATCCGGTACGCACGGCATAGAATGGCGTGCAAAGTTAACGAATCATGCACATATAAAGAGGGGCCGCTGCCCTCGTGTGCGCCGCTGGCCGTCGGTACGATACCGGTGCAGACGTCGGCGGAGCCGGTATACAACCGGGAGGAGGCGCTCGAGAAGGGTACGCTGTTCCCCGGGCTCGATCTGCCGTTCATGGACTACGTCGCCACGGGTATGATGGAGAGCGGGCCGAAGGCGGAGCTGATGGCGCTCGATTTTGTGGCGCACGAGCTTGCGCTGTATCTCGACACACATCCGGACGACGCCGAGGCGTTCGAGACCTGGAAGAGCTTCACCGCGCTGGCTGAGGAGGGCCGCCGCCGCTACGTCGATCTGTACGGCCCGGTCACGAAGGGCGACACGGCGCAGTTCGATTCCTGGAAATGGGCGTGCTGCCCGTGGCCCTGGGAGTATACGAAAAACGGAGGTAACGGCTGATGTTTGTCTATGAAAAGAAGCTGCAATATCCCGTCCGCATCCAGAACCCGAACCCGGCACTCGCGAAATTCATCATCAGTCAATACGGAGGGCCGGACGGCGAGCTTGGGGCGTCGATACGCTATCTGAGCCAGCGGTATTCGATGCCGTACCCGGAGCTGCGGGCCATCCTGACGGACATCGGGACCGAGGAGCTCGGACACCTGGAGATGGTTGGGACGATTCTGCATCAGCTCACGCGGAATATGAGCGTCGAGGATGTGAAGGCCGCCGGGCTGGAGGCGTATTTCGTCGATCACACGGCGGGCGTGTACGCGCAGGCCGCCAGCGGGTTCCCGTACAGCGCCGCGTCGTTCGCGGTCAAGGGCGACGTGATCGCCGATCTCACCGAGGACATGGGCGCGGAGCAGAAGGCACGCGTGACCTACGACAACATTCTGCGCATGAGCGACGATCCGGACGTCATCGACGTCATCCGCTTCCTGCGCGAACGCGAGGTCGTGCACTTCCAACGCTTCGGCGAACCGTTACAGCCAGCGTGAAGCATCGCAAAACGCATGAAAAACGACGCAACGAACGGCAAAAACGCGGCGTTCCCGTGGATGGATGGGAACACCACGCCGCGAACGCGTATAGATGCTTTGCGGGCCTTGTGAGTGATGACTGCCGGATGAAAGCGTCAATCCGACGTGAGATTCCTGTACGCCCTCTCGGCAAGGGGGAAGCACACGCCGCCGACGGCGTTGCCGAGGCTGATGATGACGAGCCGGAGAATACTCTGTCCCGGCTGCGAGAACAGCACCCCGGATACAGACCAGTAGTACATATCCGCCACGCTGTGTTCGGTGCCGCAGAGGATGAACACCGATACGCCGAGAAACAGGCTCAGGTATTTGCCAACCGTGTGGGGGTTGTTCGCGTAGCCGTTCACGGCGATGAAGATGAAGATGTTGCATATGACGCCGAGAAGAAACAGGCTCCCATACCCCGCGTTCATTTTGCCCTCGACCAGGGCGGCGGCGACGGCGTCGATACCGGCCCCGCCGCATATGCCGGTCGCCCGCTCGATGACGGCGAGCAGGACGCAGCCGAGCAGGTTGCCGAGCCAGATCACGAGCAGCGTCAGAAGATAGGCGGGCTTGTTGTCGAAGAGATAGCAGACCTTGCCGGTGAAGAGGTTGTATCCCCGCGTGCAGATCGTGAAAAGGCCGATCGTGAAAAGCAGGGCGCCGATTACATTGCCGCCGGCAAACGCGTCCTTCAGGCGCAGAAACACCGTCCCGCCCAGGCCGATGCACACGCCGGCGAGCAGGGCGTACAGAAATATTCCAAGCGTTTTTTTCATGGTGCCTCCGATGTTATGACGCCTTGCGGGATTCGGCGCAGTATTTGTCCTCGAACTCATCCACGGGCATGGGCTTTGCGAAGTAGAAGCCCTGGAACAGCTTGCAGCCCATGCCGGACAGCATCCTGTACTGATCCTGCGTCTCCACGCCCTCGGTGAGCGAGTAGATGCCGAGATCGCCCGAGAGGTGGATGATGTTGTTCATGATCGTCCGTGCGCGTTCGTCGTTGTTTGACTTTTTCAGGAACATCATGTCGATCTTGATGACGTCCACAGGCATATCCTTGAGCAGGTTGAGCGAGGAATAACCGCTGCCGAAGTCGTCCATCTCGACAATGAAGCCGTCATTCTTGAGGTCGTACAAAACCTTCATGCGTTGTTCGATGTCGGTCATCATGACCGACTCGGTGATCTCAATGCGCAGCTTCGCGGGGTTGACGCCGTATTCCTCCACGATGCCGCGAAGCTCGGCGGCAACGTCCATGAAATAGAAGTCCTCCGGGGAGATATTGACGGAGATGAATTTGGGGGAGTCCGCCTCCTGCCAGCGCGACAGAATCTCACAGGAACAGCGCCACATGTATTTGTCGACCTCCGCGATCATGCCGTTCTTTTCGAAGATCGGGATGAACAGAGCGGGGGAGAGGAACCCGTATGTCGGGTGGATCCAGCGCACCAGCGCCTCCGCGCCGACGACGGTGCCGTCGGTGTCCGCGATCGGCTGCAGGTACGGGCGAATCTGTCCGTCGCGAATCGCGTCGCGGAGCTGGGACGTGATGATCTGGTTCCAGAGCACCCGGCTGCGCATCTCGTCGTCGTAGTACGCGATGTGCTTCTGGTACTCGTTTTTGACGGTGAGCAGCGCCATGTGCGCCCGGTCGAACATCAGGGAGACGTCAAGCTCCGGCTCCGTGACCTCGTACACGCCGAGGTGTATGAGGAGGTGGTGCTCAACAGCGTCGTCCCGCACAATGAAATCGGACAGCTCCTCCTCAAGCTCCGCCTCGTCAAACGCGCTCTCGGGCATGTATATGCCGAACGTATCGCCGCCGAGACGGCCGTAGATGCTGTTTTCGGGCGCCTTCTCGCGGAGCCGGTTTGCCACGATCCGCAGGGCGTGGTCGCCGAACGCGCTTCCGAAGATGTCGTTGATGATCTTGAAGTCGTTGATGTCGATGTAGACGATGAGGAATTCTTCCGCCGGCTGCGATTGAATCGCCTCGCGCACACGTTCGTAGAGACATTCGCGGGTATAAAGATCGGTCAGGCTGTCGTGGTTTGCGAGGTACTTCTCGCGCAGGAGCGCGAGCTGCTCCTCCGTGTTGTCGCGTATGCGCAGGAAGGAGCCGGTTCTGCGGCCGCGCCGGTCGGAGACGGTCTGCTTTTCGAGTATGTACCAGCGCGGAGCGTCGTTTTCCCCCATCCGGCGGACGGTGCACCAGTCGCCCTCGTCGTCGACGACGTCGCCGTATTTCTCGAGAAGACGTTCGTGGACGTGATCGTAGTTGCCGCCCGTCACGCCGACCAGCGCCGCGCCGGGGTCGTTGGCCCATATGCAGCTTCCGTCGAAATCGAAGAAGAACATGGCCTCGCTCATCTCCGACGCGAACTGAGCCAGCATCTGATCGAGCAGCAGAACGGGGCGATAGTGGATCGAAAAGTAGAAAACCGCGAGTCCGAACACGGCAAATCCGATCATGGAGCGGTCGACCGGCTCGTCGGAGAAGATGTAGTACGACTGCCACAGCCCCACGACGACCATCACGAGCAGGATCACGAGATAGCGCTCCTTGTAAACGCGCTGCGCACGGACGCTCCTTACGAGGAATATGAGCAGCACCGTGACAAATACCGCGTAATCCAGAATCCGGTGGATTGCCTGTCCGACATACGGGACGACCTCGTAGAAAACGTTTCTGTCGAGCTCTATGGCGCACACGCCGAACGCGTGCCCGAAAACCGGATTCAGCAGAAGCTGCACGGCGTCGGCGAGAAGCAGGAAGCAGAAGATGTGGTTGAACCGCCTGTCGGGCCAGGAGATGCCGCAGTACGCAAACGTGAACCGCAGCAGCGAGAACATGACGAGATCCATGCCGACGAAGTAGATGTAGAACCCGACCGTCGCAATAAGCCCGGAGCCGGCGACCGCGATGATGAGGTTTCCGGCGACCGGCGGAACCAGACTGCAGAGCAGAAGAAACACAGGCTTCCCCATGGATTTGCGGGAACGCAGCGCGGACGCGGCACAGAAGAGAAGCGCCGCGATGAACAGTGTGAATATGCCGGGATACAGGATCCTCATGTGGGCGCCCTCCGAAA
>CAJOFW010000159.1 GCA_905234005.1 uncultured Oscillospiraceae bacterium | reverse complement strand
CGGTCACGGTGAGCGTGCCGCCCGGCTGACGCAGCGGCAGCGTCACCTCCCCGCCGGATTCCGCCGCGAGGTACGCGCCGCAGGCGGTCGTGCCGCTGGCGCAGGAGCGCTCCCAGCAGAGCGTGCCCGCCGCCGGGACGTACACGAGCGGCGAGAGCGTGCCCGCCGCCCGGTCGAGGAACATAAGCCCGACCGCGTCGGCATGGAGGCGCTCGCACCAGGCCGGGGCGGCCTTCTCCGCCGCGGGGCGGTCCATCGGCAGCTCCACGATCACATGGGCGATGCCGTCGAACCGGACGACCGGAAATTCCCCGCCGCCGGGCATCGTCTCACGCCGGACGGAGACGGGCCGGGGCATATCGACCGCGCCCCGCCACGCGCCGTTTCCGAGGTCGGTCACGTCGACGCGAACCGGCTCCGCCGTGCCGTACACGCGCACGTTCATCACGCCGCCCTCGCCGCGTGTCATCGCGTGCAGCGCCCCGGCGCTCATCGCGGCGTTGCCGCAGAACTCGCCGCCGGCCATCCGAAGCGCGAGCCCGGATACAGAAAGCCCGTCTGCTCCGTCCCGGGAAACAGCGCCGCAAGCCGCGCCGCGACAACCGGCTGCTCGTCCGCCGGTACGGGCGATTCGACAAGCAGCGTGATATTCCCGGTCGGATCCATGAGCGCGATGCGATAGTCCCTCATACCGCTCCCTCACCCCCGCTGGTAATTGCGCAAAAACTGCCTTGTGCGCTCCTGCTCGGGGGCGCCGAAGACCTTTTCGGGGTCGCCCTGCTCGACGATCACGCCGCGATCCATGAAGATGACCCGGTTCGACACGGCCCGGGCAAACGGCATTTCGTGCGTGACGACGACCATCGTCATCCTGTCCTCCGCGAGCTGGCGTATGACCTTGAGCACCTCGCCCGTCAGCTCCGGGTCAAGGGCGCTCGTCGGCTCGTCGAAGAACAGGATCTCCGGCTTGAGCGCGAGGGCGCGGGCGATGGCGACGCGCTGCTGCTGGCCGCCCGAGAGCTGGCACGGGTACGCGTCGGCGCGGTGGGTGAGATCCATCTTCTCGAGCAGCGCCTCCGCCTCGGCCCGCACCTCGTCCTTCGGCCGCTTCTGGACGTGGATCGGCGCGTCCATGACGTTTTTGAGCACCGAGTAGTGCGGGAACAGGTTGAACTGCTGGAACACGAGGCCGAAATAGCGCTTGACCTGCTTGAGCTCCGCCGCGCCGACATACGCCGCCCTCCCGTCGTCGCCGGTCGTGACGGCGGGCGTGTCCATGTAGCGTATCTCGCCCCGGTCGACGCGCTCGAGAAACGTCGCGCAGCGCAGAAGCGTGCTCTTGCCGGAGCCGGACGGGCCGATGACGCTGACGACCTCGCCCTCGTCGACGTGGAGGCTGATGTCCTTCAGCACCTCGACGTCGCCGAAGGATTTGCGGATGTTTTTCATTTCGAGAACCATGCTGCCGCCCCCCTTAGCTGTAGTAGTCGAACGCCTTCTCGACGCGTTCCATCGCGAAGGCCACGACGTAGTTTGCGACAAAGTAGAACACGCCGGCGATCAGAAACGGCGTGAACGACGTCTGCGACGCGGCGATCTGCTTGGCGAGGGAGAACATCTCGTTGTACGCGAGCGTGAACGCGAGGGAGGTGTCCTTCACGAGCGTGATGATCTCGTTCGTCACCGAGGGCAGGATCGTCTTCACGACCTGCGGCAGGATGATCTTGAAGAAGGTCTGCGCGTGCGTATAGCCAAGCACCTCCGCCGCCTCGTACTGTCCGGCGGGGATGGCCTCGATGCCGCCCCGGTAGATCTCGGCGAAGTACGCGGCGTAGTTCATCGAGAAGCCGAGGATGATCGCCGTGAACCGGTAGCCCCGGATCGACCAGCCGAAAAGATAGTACGGCCCGAAATACCAGGCGAGAAGCTGGAGCATCAGCGGCGTGCCGCGCATGACGGCGATGTAGATCTTCATGATCCACTGCACGACCGGGAACCGGGAGCGGCGCAGCAGCATCACGATCATGCCGAGGGGCAGGGAGAACAGCAGCGTCAGAAAGAATATCCCGCACGTCCGCAGCATACCCGCGCCCATCGTGGACAGCATGGTGGATAGGGTCATAATCTGTTACCTCTTGTATAATTCCTCTTGTATAATTCCGCTCGTGTTTCCTCTCGAAAAAACGCAAAAGCCGGTAAACGAATGACAGGGGCGCGGGCCGTTTGTACGCGGCACGCGCCCCCGCCTGTTGTGTTGTGATACCCGCACTCATAGTGTTTCCCGATTAAGGGCTTCGTCTCGTTACCGGGCACAAAGCCTTGGAAACGCTGTCTTTTCGAGGCGAATACAAAGTTCTTTTTGATACTTTTTCTTACAAGAAAAAGTATCAGCCTTCGTTCGCGATCAGGAACGCGCCGGCGGTCATGTCGATGGCGATGGCGTCGATCGCGCCGGCCTTGAGGTCGTTGAACGCGATGGTGTACGTCTCATAGACGCGCAGCTCGGCGAACGTCGCGGCAAGATCGGCCTGCGAATCCTCGAGCATCTCCGCGGCGGAGGTGGCGGTCTGCACGCCGACGCTCCTGCCGGCGAGGTCGGCCAGCGTCGCGATGCCGGAATCGGCGGCGACGAGAATGCCCTGGGTGTTGTTCGAGTAGGTCACGCCCCAGGTGTAGGCGTCCTCACGGCCTTCCTTCGTGAAGCCGGACCAGATGCAGTCGCAGGAGCCGGCGTTCAGCTCCATGTCCTTGGCGTCCCAGTTGAAGGGAACGGCCTCGTAGCCCCAGCCGAGGTATTCGCACACGGCCTGGCACAGCTCCACGTCGAAGCCGCCGACGGAGCCGTCGTCCTGCAGGTAGGAGTAGGGGGGATAGTCGAGGTCAAAGCCGTGCTTGAAGGTGTAGTCCGGGTCGCCGCTGCCCTGCTCGGGGATCGCCGCCGCGTCCACGTCGTCCGCGGTCAGGCAGAGATAGTCGGCGATTTCGGGGTAGTTCTCGCCGATGGCGGCGTAGGTGCCGTTCTGCACGAGCGCCATGACGGCGCCGCTGACGGTCTCGGCCAGCTCCTCGTCGCCCAGACGGAAGCCGATGGCGTAGGACTCGGTGCCGAGATCCTCGTCGAGGAACACATACGCGGCCCCGGCGGCGGCGTCATCGGTGACGTCCACGCGGACGGAATCGGCGATTGCCGCCGCGTCGTCCGTGACGCCCTCCAGGGCGGCGGCGACGTCGTCGGCGACCTCGTCGACAGCGGCCTGAACCTCGGCGAGGGCCTCCTCGTCGGTCGTCCCGGTCTGGGCGGACGAGCCGCAGGCGCAAAGCGCAAGCGCCATTACGAGCGCGAGAAGCAGGCAAAGCATCTTTTTCATTCGGTCAAATTCCTCCGTAAGTCGTTACTTCGGTAGTATACTAGCACGTTACCGGAGCAAAGTAAAGACTTTTATGCCCCGCCGCCGCGAAATTCGACGACCCCGACAATTTTTCTCCCCGGAAGGCGCGAATTATATGAAATCCTTCCGACGCTTCCGGTGATGAAACGCGAAAACGCCCGGCCTGAGGCCGGGCGTTTTCGCGTATGCGGTCTGCGCTTATACGGTTCTCCGATTAAAATCTTCGTTCCGTTTGATGCTTTTTCTTTGGGGAAAAAGTATTACAGCGCCTGGGAGGCGGTGATGATGGCCATTTTGTAGACCTCGTCGGCTACGCAGCCGCGGGAGAGGTCGTTGATCGGCGCGTTCAGGCCGAGCAGCAGCGGGCCGTAGGCCGCGAAGCCGCCGAAGCGCTGGGCGATCTTGTAGCCGATGTTGCCCGCGTTCACGTCCGGGAAGATGAACGTGTTCGCGTACCCGGCCACCGGGCTGCCCGGGAACTTGAGCTGGCCGACCGTCGGCGACACCGCCGCGTCAAACTGCATCTCGCCGTCGACCGGAACGTCCGGCATGGCCTCCTTCGCCTTCGCGCACGCCTCCGCCATCTTCGTCACGTCGTCGTCCTTCGCGGAGCCCTTCGTGGAGAAGCTCAGGAACGCGACCTTCGGGTCGATGCCGAACTTCTTCGCCACCTTCGCCGTCTCGACCGCCGACTCGACGAGCTGATCGACCGTCGGGTGGATCGTGATCGCGCAGTCGCCCATCGCGTACTTCTCCTCGACGCCGTCCTTCTCCCGAACCATGATGAACGTGCCGGACACGTTCGTGTTGCCGGGCTTGCACTTGATGAGCTGCAGCGCCGGGCGCACGGTGTCCGCCGTGGAGTACGTCGCGCCGCCGAGCAGGCAGTCGGCCTTGCCCATCTTCACGAGCATCGTGCCGAAATAGTTGCCCTTCATGAGATTCTTCCGGCAGTCCTCCGGGGTCATCTTGCCCTTGCGAAGCTCGACCATGGCCGCGACCATGTCGTCCATGCCCGCGTACGTCGCCGGGTCGATGATCTCCGCGCCGTCGATGTCGAAGCCGCCGGCGGCCGCAGCCGCCTTCACGTCCTCGACCACGCCGACGAGGATGGGCTGCAGAAAGCCGCCCTTCAGCAGCCGGTCCGCCGCCTCGAGGATGCGGGCGTCGGTGCCCTCGGTGAACACGATCGTCTTCTTCTCCGCGGCCTTCAGGGCCTCGATGAGTTCTTCAAACATGGTGACTCGTCCTCCGTATTGTAAT
>CAJOFW010000158.1 GCA_905234005.1 uncultured Oscillospiraceae bacterium | reverse complement strand
TCGGCATCCTCGCCATCGTGTCGCTGCACTGTCTTCTCGAGCACCATATGCTCGAGCTGTCCTACAACGTGTTTCTGCTCCTGCCCCTCTCTGCGCGTATGCCCGAGGCGGAGGACGGATAGAGAAACGGAAAACCGGCATTGAAACATCCGGCGATCTGATATATAATAAATAGTCACCGGAAGCCGCCGGAACGAACGCCTCGCCGGAATCACCGCCTCGCCGGAATCCACGTTTCATCGGAACGGACGCTGCACCGGAATACACCGGTTCATCTGATACTGCTCTCCAATGAAAAGCTTCGTTCCGTTACCGGGCGCAAAGCCTTGGGAACGCTGTCGTTTTGAAGCGAATACAAAGTTCTTTTTGATACTTTTTCTTTCAAGAAAAAGTATGAAAACACTACGGAATGGGAAGTTGCGCCATGCTGTCAAATCTCACCATCATATTCCCGCTGGCCACGGCGCTGTTTGCGCTGCTCTATGTCATACGCTGGCGCGTTATTCGCGCCCGGACGCCGAACGCGGAGCCGCCTGCCCGGAGCGGCCGGTTCTTTACGCGGGCGGACTGGCTCGCGATGCTCGCGATTACGGCGGTGTACGCCGTCGTGGCGTTCGCAGGCCTCGGCGACAACACCGCCCCGCAGACGTTCCTGCACTTTGAGCAGGGCAACTACTACGCCCAGATCGACCTCGGCGAGGCCCGGGAGCTGACGGCCATCCGGTACTATCCCGGCCTGTGCACGGCGGATTATACGCTCCAGCTCTCCGCCGACGGCGAGAACTGGATTACGCAGACCGACGCGGACGGCGGCTCGGGCATGACGCAGGAGTACAGCGAGCTGTTTCGCTGGTGCGACGCGACGCTCAGCGAAGGCAACGGCCCCGTCCGGTACGTCCGCATCATATCCGGCGGGGAGGAGTACCTCGGCGAGGTCGCCCTGTACGGCGCGGACGGCGAGCTGATACCGGCGGACGAGTTTACCCTCGCCGGCGGCTGCGAGGCCCTCGGCGACGAGCAGGACACGATCCCGGACGAGTACGACTACAAAAACGGCACGTATTTCGACGAGATCTACTTCCCCCGTACGGCGCTCGAGATGATCATGAACATCTGGCCGTATGAGATCACCCATCCGCCGCTCGGCAAGGCGATCATCAGCCTCGGCATCCGGCTGTTCGGCATGACGCCGTTCGGCTGGCGGTTCATGGGCGTGCTGTTCGGGATCCTGATGCTCCCGGCGCTGTATGTCCTGCTCAAGCGGATGTTCGGCTATACGGCGGTGTCGGCCTGCGGTACGATCATCTTCGCGTTCGATTTCATGCACTACACGCAGACGCGGCTTGCGACGATCGACTCCTACGCCGTGTTCTTCACGCTGCTGATGTACCTGTTCATGTACTTCTGGCTCACCGAGCCGGAGGGGAGCCGGCGGCGGCTTATGTGGCTCGGGCTGTCCGGGGCGAGCTTCGGCCTCGGCGCGGCCAGCAAGTGGGTGTGCATCTACGCGGGCGGCGGCCTCGGCGTCATATGGCTGCTGTACTGGATCGTGCGGCTTGTGCGGGAGCGGGACAGGGCCGTGACGCCGCTTCTCAAAAACATCCTCTGGTGCCTGCTGTTTTTCGTGTGCGTGCCGGGGCTCATCTACTACGTGAGCTACTGGTCGTACGCGCCGAGTCAGGGCGTGGACGGGCCGCTGCGCCTGTTCAAAAGCGGCTACCTCAAGATCGTGCTCGACAACCAGTCGTATATGTGGAACTACCACTCGGGCCTCGTCTCGACGCATCCGTATTCCTCGAAGTGGTACCAGTGGCTGCTCGACATCCGGCCCATCCTCTACTACCTGCACTACTTCGGCGACGGGACGAAGTCCGCGTTCGGGGCGTTCTCGAATCCGCTCGTGTGCTGGGGCGGCCTGTGCGCGATCGTCGGCCTTGTGCGCATCGCCGTCCGCGACCGGGACGAGCGGGCGATCTTCATCCTGCTCGGCTATCTCGCCAATCTGCTGCCCTGGGTGCTCGTGAGCCGGCTCACGTTCGCGTACCACTACTTCCCGTGCACGCTGTTTCTCGTCCTCGCGCTCGGCTACGTCTTCGCAGACCTGCGCCGCCGCGACCCGAACTGGCGGCGCTGGCTCGTGAGCTTCACGGCCGTGTGCGTCGGGCTGTTCATTGTGTTCTATCCCGTGCTGTCCGGCATGCGTGTCAGCATGCAGTATACGACGACCTTCACGAAATGGTTCGTCGACACCTGGCCGTTCTGACGGCGCCGGAAATCCAAATTCAGGAGGTTATTACCATGATCGCTGTCGCCTGTGACCATGGCGGATATGCCCTGAAGGGGCGTATCATCGAGCTTCTCACCGAGCGGAATATCCCGTTTGCGGATGAGGGCTGCGGCGGTGAACGCGTCGACTACCCCGAATACGCCGGGAAGGTCTGCCGCGGCATCGCCGACGGGACATACGACCGGGGCATACTCATCTGCGGCACCGGCCTCGGCATGTCCATCGCCGCGAACAAGTACCCCGGCATCCGCGCCACGCTCTGCGCGGACTGCTTCAGCGCCCAGATGGCCCGTGAGCACAACGACGCGAACGTCCTGTGCCTCGGCGGACGGACGCTCGGCCCGGAGCTTGCGGCGAAGATCACGCAGACGTGGCTGGACACGCCGTTCTCCGGCGCGGAGAGCCACAGCCGCCGCATCGCGATGATCGCGGAGCTTGACAGGTAATGCCGTACCGACCGAAGGATATATACCGGGGCCGCCGGAAGTTTCGCGTGCCCCTCGTCATACTGCTGTTCGTCGTCGCCGCGCTGCTCATCGGCGGCATCTCGATGTTCTACATCCTGCAGCAGTATCTCGTCTACGACCAGGATGGCGTGACGCTGCAGTTTCCGTCCATGGCGTCGGAGGCGGATTCGGCGCCGGCGGAGGAGACCGTGCGTGTGTCGCAGGCGTTCGAGCCGGTCGAGGTGGAGGTCATCTACGAGGCCCCGGATTTCTCGGACACCGACCTCGGCGGCTGGGACGACCTCACCGCCACAAGGGCCAGATTCATCGCCTACGACGACGCCGCGAGCGAGAGCAGGCTGAACGCCGTGCTGAACGGCCTCTCGGACAGCTACAACGGCGTCGTGCTCGAGCTGAAGGGCCGGGCGGGCACGCTCGCGTGGGCGTCGACGTCGGATATGGCGCGGGGCTACGGCGCGGCCGGGGAGATGGATTACACCGAGATCGTCGCCTCGCTGCACGAGAGGGGCCTGACCGCCGCCGCGCAGATAAGCTGCCTCGCGGACAGGCTGCTCGGCCAGCGCAACTGGACGGTCACGCTCCAGGACGCAGGCGGCGTCTATCAGGATTCGGACGGGATGTACTGGCTCGACCCGTACAATCTCTCCGTGCGCACGTATATCGCCGATCTGATGGCGGAGCTTGCCGCGATGGGGTTTGACGAGATCATCCTCGCCGATCTCTGCCACCCGGCGGTCGACACCGCGTTCACCTACACCGTCACGCTCCAGACCGAGGCAAGCCCCGTCAACGCCGTGTGCCAGATGGCCCGCCGCCTCGCCGAGACGCTGCAGGGGACGGATACGGCCGTGTCCGTGCTCATCCGGTCGGCGTCCCTGTACGGCGACAGCGAACGCACCGGACAGGATATGGAGATCTTCTGGCGCATATTCGCCCGCGTCTACTGCCCGAGCGACTATTGGAACGCCGAGAGCGACCGCGCCGCCGCCGCCGAGACGATGTACGACGGCGACATCGGCATCCGCTTCGCGCCCGTCTGTGTGGACTACACCCCCGAGGGCTTCGACTCCTACGTCATGAAGTGACGGCAGACGCCGCCGTCTGACCCGAAAAAACCATACGCCGCGCCAAACGCTTCGACCCGGCCGCCCTTTCCGCAGGCGGTCGGGTCGAGGCGTTTTTGGTTGCGTTTTCATGGATTATGTAGATATCTGTCGATTTATGTCGACAAAAAAATCCGCTGTCGGTGCGGTTTTGTGTTGCAATCGAGGTGTGGATATGGTAAATTGTAAAAGCAGGGACAAACCCGCCATAATTTCCGAATGAAGCCGTTCTTTTGGCGGAAATGCGCGGCCTGCGGCAACTGTGCGGCG
>CAJOFW010000157.1:1896-11008 GCA_905234005.1 uncultured Oscillospiraceae bacterium | reverse complement strand
GTAGTAGTAGTTGCAGATTTTGCAGCGCCAGCCGACGATTTTCTTGTCCGCCGGGGCGGCCTTGGGCTTGGGCTTGAGGTTTGCCTGATAGTACGCGTACGTCAGCGGCTCGCCGCCGGCGGTCTTCTCCGCGTCCACGACCTCCGCGATGAACAGCGTGTGGCTGCCCAGATCGTGCGACTCGACGACCTTCCCGCTGATGTACGAGCAGCTCTGCCACGGGAGGTAGGGCACGCCGTTCACATCGGCGGGCAGCTCCATGCCGTCGAATTTGTCCACGTCCCGGCCGGACTGGTAGCCGAAGTGGTTGATGATCTGCGGGGTGCAGTCGGTGTTCAGCAGCGTCAGGCAGAAGACGCCGCTCTCCCGGATCAGCTCACAGGTGTAGTTCTTGTTGATGACCGCGATGGCGACGCGTGTCGGCTCGTTCGCGACCTGGATGCAGGTGTTTGTGATGCAGGCGTTCTTCCTCTCCCCGGCCTTCGTCGCGAGGACGAATACGCCGTAGCTGAGATCGTACATGGCTTTGCGGTTCATGGTAAGCCTCCCTTACTTTTTGATGATGGCTGCCTGATCGATCAGCGACAGCAGCTCCTCCTTCGTGTACGTCGTTTTGTCGCTCTCCGAAACGGCGAGCCGCAGCTCATACAGCGTCGCAAGCTCGATCTTCTTCATTTCCGATTCCGGAGGCATTGACAAGCCCTCCTTTGTCAGTTCTTCAGGCTGTGCAGCGGGGCGGGGATGTGGCCGCCGCGGGCTATGAAGGTATCGGCGCTCTCGGGGTGCACGGGCATGACCGGGGCGGAGCCTAAAAGCCCGCCGAAATCGACCGTGTCGCCCACCTTGCACCCGACGGCGGGGATGAGCCGGACGGCGGTGGTCTTGTTGTTCACCATGCCGACGGCGGCCTCGTCCGCGATGATCGCGGCGATCGTGGACGCGGGCGTATCGCCGGGGACGGCGATCATGTCGAGGCCGACCGAGCACACGCACGTCATCGCCTCGAGCTTGTCGAGCGTCAGCACGCCCGACCGGGCGGCGGCGATCATGCCCTCGTCCTCGCTGACCGGTATGAACGCGCCGGACAGCCCGCCGACGCGGCCGGAGGCCATCAGCCCGCCCTTCTTCACCGCGTCGTTTAACAGGGCGAGGGCGGCGGTGGTGCCGTGGCCGCCGCAGACGGCGACGCCCATCTCCTCGAGGATGCGGGCCACGCTGTCGCCGACGGCGGGCGTCGGCGCGAGCGAGAGATCGACGACGCCGAACGGCACGCGCAGCCGGTTCGACGCCTTCTGCGCCACGAGCTGGCCCATGCGTGTGACCCGGAACGCGGTCTTCTTGATGATCTCGGCCACCTCGTCGAACGGGCGGCCCTTGGCCGACTGCAGCGCGTGGTACACGACGCCGGGCCCGGACACGCCGACGTTGACGGCGCAGTCCGGCTCGCCGGGGCCGCAGAACGCGCCGGCCATGAACGGGTTGTCCTCCACCGCGTTGCAGAATACGACGAGCTTGGCGCAGCCGATGCTGCCGTTCTGCGCGGTCATCGCGGCGGTGTCCTTGACGACGCGGCCCATGAGCGCCACGGCGTCCATGTTGATGCCGGCCTTCGACGAGCCGATGTTGACGCTCGAGCAGACGACGTCCGTCTCGGCGAGGGCGCGGGGGATGCTGGCGATCAGACGGCGGTCGCCCTCGGTGAAGCCCTTCTGCACGAGCGCCGAGAAGCCGCCGATGAAGTTCACGCCGCAGGTCTTCGCGGCCCGGTCGAGCGCCGCCGCGACCGGCGTGTAGTCCTCCGCGTCGCTGGCCTGCGCCACCATCGCGATCGGCGTGACCGATATGCGCTTGTTGACGATCGGGATGCCCAGCTCGTCCTCGATCCCCTCGCAAACGGGCAGAAGATTCTGCGCCGAGCGGCAGATCTTGTCGTACACCCGCCGGGCGCAGGTGTCGATCTGCGAATGCGCGCAGTCGAGCAGATTGATCCCGAGCGTCACGGTGCGGATGTCCAGATGCTGGTGATCCAGCATATCGATGGTCTGCAGTATATCAAACGTATTGAGCATAGAAACGAATCCTTACAGCCTGAAAATAAAATGTCCGCGCCAAAGTCCGCAGCTTCCAAATCCATTTTTGCCGGAAACCGCGCTTTTCGGCAAAAATACCACGCAGGGAATACTTTGTGTATTCCCGAGGCTTTTTGTGAAATATGCCGGAAAAGATGCAAGCAAGACGTGCGCCTCCTATTTGTACGGTGTTGCCTTAAACCTTGTGCATCGCGTCGAAGATGTCCTCGCGCTGGATGCGGATGTCAAGCCCGAGCTTTTCGCCCTCTGTCTCGAGGGCGGCGCGGATTTCGTCGAACGGCGTGTCGGTCGTGGACGTGTCCACGAGCATGACCATCGTGAAGAAGCCGTTCATGATGGTCTGGTTGAGGTCGAGGATGTTGACGCTCATCGACGAGATGAGCACGCACACATCGGCGATGATGCCGATACGGTCGCGGGCAAATACGGATACGATCGCTTTCATGTTGTTCTCCTGATATTGAATGGTTGGATGGCGCGGACAAGTCCGGCGCGGGTTTATAAATCGACGATCTCCACGACGGTCAGCACGCCGTCCCGGACGGTGAAGCGCACGTCGAACGTGAGGAAGTTGAAGCCGTAGCGCCGGTCGGGGTCGTCGATGTACGCCGGGCGGGGATCCTGCCGTAAAAGGCCGATCAGCGCCTCGCGGCGGTCGGCGGGGATGCGGTCAAGCAGCGGCGCGGGAAATTCGACCGCGAGCGCGTACCCGGCCACGTCGTCGGCAAAGCCCCCGACGGCGTCGGGGTGGCTGTCCGTGAACGCCAGATACGGCTTCACGTCGTAGATCGGCGTGCCGTTCATGAGGTCGGCGCCGGAGACGTGGAGCACGACGCCGTCGGGGCCGCCGGTCTCGATGCGGTCGAGCCGGACGGACGACAGCCCGAGCGCGTTCGGGCGGTAGGGCGAGCGCGTCGCGAAGACGCCCATGCGCCGGTTGCCGCCGAGACGCGGCGGCTTGACGGTCGCGGCCCAGGCGTCGCGGCCGTTCCGGGAAAAGCCCCATATGAGCCAGATGTGGGAGTACCCCTCCAGCCCCCGGAACGCGACGGGGTCGCGGTACGTCGGCTCGAATACGACGCGGGCGGCAAGCGCCGGCACCAGCCCGCTCTGACGCGGCAGACCGAATTTCGTCGGGAGGTCGGTCTCGATGCGGGCGATCGGCTCGATGAGCCGTCTGTCACGGAGCATCAGTAGCCGTCCGGGTTCATGCTCTGCCAGCGCCACGCGTCGGCGCACATATCGTCGACGGTCTTCTCCGCGTGCCAGCCGAGGACGCGTTCGGCCTTCGAGGGGTCGGCCCAGCACTCGGCGAGGTCGCCGGGGCGGCGGGCGGTGATCTCGTAGGGGATCGTCACGCCCGTGGCGCGCATGAACGCGTTCACCAGCTCGAGCACGCTCACGCCGTGGCCGGTGCCGAGGTTGAATACCTCCGTGCCCGTGTGCGTCAGCGCGTATTCGAGGGCGGCGACGTGGCCGCGGGCGAGGTCGACGACGTGGATGTAGTCCCGCACGCCGGTGCCGTCCGGGGTCGGGTAGTCGCTGCCGAAGATGCTGAGCTTTTCGCGCTTGCCGACGGCCACCTGCGTGATGTACGGCATGAGGTTGTTCGGGATGCCGGTCGGGTTCTCGCCGATGCGGCCGCTCTCGTGCGCCCCGACGGGGTTGAAGTACCGCAGGAGCACGACGCTCATGGACGGATTGGCCGCCGCCGCGTCGCGGGCGATCTGCTCGATCATGAATTTCGTCCAGCCGTAGGGGTTCGTGCAGTCGCCGGCGTGGGCGGTCTCGACGCAGGGCACGACGGTATTCTCGCCGTACACGGTCGCGGACGACGAGAAGATGAACGGCCCGACGCCGGTCTCCGCCATGACCTCGAGCAGGGACAGCGTGGAATCGAGGTTGTTGCGGTAGTACATCAGCGGCTTCTGCACGCTCTCGCCGACGGCCTTGTACCCGGCGAAATGCATGACGCCGGCGGGCTTCACCTCGTCGAAGATCGCCCGGAGCGCGGCGCGGTCGGTCACGTCCGCGTTGTAAAACGGCATTTTCCTGCCCGTCAGCTCCTCGCACCGGGCGACGGCCTTTTCACTGCTGTTCGAGAGATTGTCGACGATGGCGACGTCATAGCCCGCGCCCGCCAGCTCCACCGCCGTATGCGAGCCGATATACCCGGCCGCGCCGGTCAGAAGTATGGTCATGGTACACCTCTTGGATAATAATATAGCGTAGCTGTTATCATTCTACCACGCCGTGACGGGATTGACAACAAAAATCGCAGACCGCCGCGCCGCGAATGAAAACCGGCGCGCCCGCAGGGGCGCGCCGGTTGTATGCGGTGCGTATGATCGAATGTGTTCGGGAAGCGGCGTTATACCCCCGCCGCGACCCCGGCGTCGGCGACGCGGCTGAGGAAGAACGCCTCCTTCTCCTCCGTGTCCAGGATGCGGACGGGCTTGACCTGGTATTCCGCCGCGCCGCGTCCGTGCTTCCGCTCCGCCCACGCCGCGTGCGTGCCGGGGAGCTGGTTGCGGATGACGATCGGCGCGTACGCGCCCTGCTGGAAGAAATAGGCGTAGCGGGGGTTGACGCGCATCAGCGTCTCGTGCGCGAAGCCGCTGTACGGCGCGAGGTCGACCGGCGGGTTCGTCTCGGCCAGAAGGACGTAGTAGTACGGCTCGTCCTCGACGCGGTTGTAGGCGGCCCAGTCGGTGATCGTGCAGCCCGCCTCGCGCTCGATGGCCTTGACAGCGGCGGCCATGTGCTCCTCGGTCGTCTTCTCGCCGGTCATGTTCAGGAGCTGGCCCTTCCGGAACGAGAACTGGACATACGGACACTCGTTCATGTAGTCCACGACCCGGATGACGTCGCCGCACTTGTAGCGGTACAGGCCCGACTGGTTCGTGATGACGATCTCGTATTCCTTCCCGACCTCCAGCTCGCCGAGGCCGAGGAAGCGCTCCCCGCCGTCCGCCTCGCCGTCCTCCATGGGGATAAACTCGTAGAAGCAGCTGTCCACCAGAAGGAGCTGCTTCGGCGACTCGAGCGCGTCCACGGCGGCGATCAGTCCCTCGCTGGCGCCGTAGATCGAGAAATCGTAGGGGACGCCCCCGGTATAGTTCCGCAGCTTTTTGGCAAACGGCGCGAACGTCGAGGTGCCGATGCCGCAGACGGCGCTCATGTGCGGCCATATGCGCTTGAAGAGCGTCTCGTCGAAGCCCTTCTCGAATTCCGCCCGCAGCTCCGCCGCCCGCCCGGGGTTCGGCCGCAGCACGGGCAGCAGCTTCTCCAGCGCCTCCGGCGTGGCCCGGGACAGCTCGCTGACCGTGCCTTTTTCGATGTCGTCCACGATCGTGCGCCAGTTCTTCTCGAGGTACTGCACAAGGCCGATGAACTCCTTGAAGAAGATGCCGAATATGTACGTCGTGTTCTTATCCTCGAGACCGAAGCGGAAATTGAGGTATTTCGAGTCCGCCTCCGTCTCGTTGAAATACTTGGAAAACGGCTGGTTGAGGATGTACGGATAGATGAAGCCGAGCTGCTTGGCGGCGACGTCGGCGATGTTGCTGCACGGCAGGCCGTTCGGCAGCACGTCGTCAAACGACGGACAGGTGAACATGCCCCGCCCGAGCTTCATGCCGTGTCCGAAGTGCTCGCGCTGATACCGGTCGGCCAGCGCCAGCATGCGCGTGACCGTGTAGCGGGTGTAGACGTTCACCTCCGGCTGCGTGATCGGCACGAATTTCCGCGCCCCGACGCTGCCCGAGCTTTGCGCGTAGCCGACGAGGGGCAGGCTTGTTATGAGGTTGTCCTCGTTCCCGTCGATCATGCGGCGGACATAGCCCTCGTAGTCGTCGAACGTGGTCACGGGCACGCGCCGCCTGTATTCCTCCACGGTTTTGATCTCATCGAAGCCGTACCTGCGGCCGTACTCGCTTGACCGGTTCGCCTTCAGGATTTTGAAGAGAAGCCGCTCGTTTTTCTTCACGGCGTCCACGGTGTTGCGGTGCATGGAGCCAAGATCCATCCTGCCCTTGACGATCATGGCCTTCATCGCGAGCTTTGTTCCGATTTCTCTGCCAAGTCCCATATGGTTATTGCACTGTTCTCAAATTAAAAGCTTTGTTTTGTTACCGGGCGCAAAACCTTGGAAACGCTGCCTTTTCAAAGCGAATACAAAGTTCTTTTTGATACTTTTTCTTTGGGGAAAAAGTATCAGGCGGGCGCAGACTGATTTTCCCGGCCTTTCCGCGCCGAAGTCTTTCCGCGCCGAATATGGATTATAGCATAAACGCCCGGAAAGCACAATACGATATCCTCTGTTTACTAATATTTTACAGACCGCCCGGAACCGCCTTCCGGCGGCGGTACGCGGTTACAGCTCCCAATCCGGCTCCGACGGATCGGCGGCGGCGAGCACGGACGCCGGGCGCGTCCCGGCGGTATCGGTGATGCCCCTGCCCGTGTGCGGCACGACGCGGGTGTACGCGAAGTCGCACAGAAACACGAGCACGAGCGCGATGCAGACCGCCGCCACAGCCTTGGGCTTCTGTCTCGTCACAAACTCGTCTATGAGGGGTACCGCGAAATAGACCGACGCCATGCCGCCCACGGCGAACACGGCCAGCCCCTCGCCGCAGATGCGTCCGTTGAGGTTCAGGAAGTAGCCGGTGTAGTCCCACCAGCGCATGCCCGTCCGCAGCTCGAGAAGCCACGAGGTCGTGTATTCGAGCAGGCCGCACAGCACCACGATCAGCACGGCCTCGAGCAGGGGCTTTTTGCGGAAGCGGTACAGCAGCACCGCGATCAGCGCCACGCCGCCGCCGTAGATGGGCAGCCACGGGCCGTACAGCGTGCCCCGGTTGACGAACTCGCCCGTCTCGATCAGGTGCAGGCTCACCTCCCACACCCAGCCGAAGAAGCAGAACGCGAAAAACACCGCGATCAGCGACCAGACCGTGCACGGGGCAAGGTAGCTGACGCGCCCGGCGGCGGAGACGGTCTCGCGGTTCCACAGCGGGTTCATGCGGACGGGATAGGCCCTGCCGTCCATCTCCGCACGGGCGACGCGTGTCTGCTGGCGCAGACCCTCCTGCCGGCTGTATACCTTCTTCTCCATCAGGCTGCCGGTCCATATGCCGAAATTCCGCGTCAGGAAGCTCCTCGCCGCGTCCAGCTCCACGATGTCCTCGTCGAGGATGTCCTCGCGGCGGGCGACGTCGTCGTATACGCTCCGCAGGGCGGTATCGTCCGCCGGGGCGAACAGGCGGTCGTCATTCAGCCGCTCCGCGCCGGGGACGGCCTTCGCCTTCGCCTCCTCCCGCAGCGCCGCGTAGTATTCGGTGTAGGCCGCGACACGGTAGGGTATGCCCCACAGCACGTCGGCCGCGCCGAACGTCACATAGCCGAGCAGCATCCAGCCGAGGTAGGAGAGATCGAGCAGAAAGCACTCCCACTTGTGCCCGTCCATCATGCGCCGGGAGAGCGTGATCGCCTCGCCGGGGCGGATGTCCGGGTTCTCCGCCGCGATGTACGGCGTCAGAAAATACGAGTAGTGCTTGATGAAGCCGCCCACGACGGTAAGGCTCCACAGCGCCTCGTATACCGACTGCCTGAACAGCGTGAGCGACACCCGCGTCCAGCGCCGCACCGTGCGGAAATGCGCGATATGGCCCAATGGATACTCGTCATACACGCGTGTTTCGAGAAACACCCGGCGCAGGACGGCGCGGTACATATTCTGCAGAAAGATCCACACCGCCGCGACGCAGGCGAGGCTTCCCAGAACCATGATGACGCCGGCGATCCGCTGGGAGTGGAACAGCGATACGATCGCCTCGGCGACCGTCGCGTACAGGTGGCCGGAGCTGACGCGGTTGACAACCGCCGCGAGCACGCCGCGCTGGTGGCCGAGGACGTCGGAATCGTTCTGCGCCTCGAGCGCCGCAAGCGCCGTCTCGGCCCGCTCCCGCCCTGTCTCGAGGCTGCCGTTCATCAGGTCGTCGAGGATCGACGCCTGCGCGCTGTCGGCGAGGCGGACATACGCCGGGCTGAGCCGCGTCTCCTGCCCGGTCAGCAGGTCATACCAGCTCTGGGCGTTCGATACGGTGTCCGTGAATTCCGCGCCGAGGAAGATGGACACGGCGCACAGCGCGACCAGCAGCAGATAGTGCCGCTTTACGTGCTGCCGCGCCCGTTCCTTGACGGCTTTTCGGTTATGGGTCATGGCGAATACTCCCCTTTTTCGTGCGTTCCGCTGTGTGCGCGGGAAACATGGAATTATTCATCCATTGAATTATATACCCGCGTCCCGCGCCCGTCAATTCCCACTCTTCGCCGCCCGTCCCGGACAAAGAAGCGGAGCCGGCGTCCGGGGGAACGTCGACTCCGCTGGGGAAAACAAAAGGATGTGATCGGTTGATCGGCATGCGCCGCGTATATCAGTTTACCTTGATGAGGTTCGCGGCGATGAAGCCGGTGCCGCCGTTGTAGGACACGCGATACCAGTGGCTGTCCGTCGTGCCGGTGATCGTGAGCGTGTCGCCGACCTCCGCGACGCCGAGGATCGAATAGCCGGTGCCCGGGCCGCTGCGGACGTTTGCGCGGGATACGATCGTGAGCGTGCCGGACGCGTCGGTCACGAGGGCGAAGTCCTGGACGCTGACGAGCTTGCGGTTGACGTAGCCCTCCTTGCCGTCGTAGGACACGCGGTACCACTTGCCGTCCACGATGCCGGTGGTGTTCAGGATCGTGCCCACCTTGGCGACGCCGAGGATCGAATCGTCCGTGCTCGCGCCGCTGCGGACGTTCACGTCGGACGTGACCTTGAGCGTGCCCACGGCCGGGGTCACGTCGGTCGCGCTGACGGCGGAGATCAGCTCGTTGCTGATGTACAGATCCTTGCCCGCGTACACGACGCGGCTCCAGCTCCCCGCGATGCCCGTGCGCTGGAGGGTATCGCCGGCCTTGACCGTCGTCGAGACGCTGTAATTCGCGCCGGGGCCGGTGCGGAGGTTGACCTC
>CAJOFW010000157.1:0-1792 GCA_905234005.1 uncultured Oscillospiraceae bacterium | reverse complement strand
ATTGCTGCCGGACGACGACGAGCCGCCGCTGCCGGAGGACGAGCCGCCATTGCCGGACGAGGAGCTGCCGCTGCCGGAGGATGAGCTGCCATTGCTGCCGGACGAGGAATTGCCATTGCCGCCGGACGAGGAGCCGCTGCCGGAATCGGAGCCGCTGCCGCTGTTGTCGGCGCCGTCCGCCCCGGCGTCCGCCTCGGGGGCGGGGGTCGTCTCGAGGGCTTCGGGGTCGCGGCCGAGCGGGTCGGTGGTGGTCAGAAGCGAGCTGGAGGCGTAATATTCCTCGCCCTCGTACTGCACCTGGCTCCAGCCGTTCACGACGCCGGTGCGCAGAAGCGTTGTGCCGCGGGTGAGCGTCTCGACGATGTCGTAGGCGGTGCCCGGGCCGGAGCGCAGGTTCACGCCGGAGCTTGTCACATAGACGGTCTCGTTCGCGGCCTCGACCTCCTGGCCGTCGACGGTCTCGCTGCCGAGGCGCTCAATGGGCTGGGCCTCCTCGGTCTGCCCGTCGTCGGCGTCCTCGTTGTTCAGCTCGATGACGATCATCGTGTCCTCGTCCGCGGCGGGCGAGGGGGCCATCGTCGGCTCCGGCTCCTCGGTGGCCTCGGCCACGAAGCTCTCCGAAAGCGTCGACTGCGCCGTGTCGGTGCGGATGCGCAGAACGGTGTACGCGATCGCCACGCCGATGATCGCGATGGCGAGCACGCACAGGATCGGGATCAGCACCGACGTCCGCTTCCTGCGGCGGCTGGCCGGGGCGGCGGACTCGTAGCGTCTGCCCGAGCTGTCAAAATCCTTTTTCACGGTGTATTTCCTCTCTTTCTCCCCGGCGGCCGGCGCAGACCCGCTCTCCGCCGCGGTGATTGTCGCGGTCTTCTGCCCGTCGCCGGCGCCCGGCTCGAACGGGGGTATGAACGACGCCGTCCCGGCGGGCAGGGCCTCGTCGGTCGCGGACAGCTCGGCGAGAAGCTCCGCCGCGGAGGCGTAGCGATCCTCCGGCTCGTAGGCCAGCGCCCGTTTCAGCACCGCGCCGAGACCGTCGCTCAGGCCGCCGGGCAGACGCATCGGGTCGCCCTTCATCCGCATCCGCAGCGCGGCGGAGCGGTCCTTGTCCGCGATCGTGCCGCCCTTCGGCTGGAAGGGCAGAGCGCCGCCGTTGCAGCCGGCGTACAGGATCAGGCCGAGGGAGTAGACGTCCGACGCGGGCGTGCCGCTGTCCTCCCAGAAGTATTCCGGCGATAGAAACTCCACCTGCGAGGCGGTGCGCTCCGATACCGGGGCCTTGGAGCCTTCGCCGAGCACCGCCGCGCCGTCGGCGTCCAGCGCGATGTTGCCGGGCCAGATGTTGCCGTGAAACGCCGGTTCCTCGCCGAGCTGGGCGCACAGCTCCCGCACGATCTGCACCGCGCCGTCCGCGTTCATGCCGCCGAGGCCGTCGGCCAGCGTGAACGAGTAGTCATTGTCTGCCATATGGGTCACCTCGTGTATGCGTGTTTGTCCGAAAGGTTACAAATCTTTACAATGTAGAAACAATTTATCACAGTAGTTACAGCTTGTCAACAGGAAATTTCAATAATCGCCAACTTTCCCGCCGACCAGACACGCACACATCCCAAAACGCCCCCGCCCCCACGGCTCCCCCTCCGGGGGAGCTGTCGGCAAAGCCGACTGAGAGGGTACCTGGCTCTGCGCGTTCTCGTCCGCCCTCTCCGTCACCGCCTCCGGCGGCGCCACCTCCCCCGGAGGGGGAGGCAAGGGGCGGTATTATTTCGTTGGCAAAGCCGACTGAGAGGGC
>CAJOFW010000156.1:7636-9277 GCA_905234005.1 uncultured Oscillospiraceae bacterium | reverse complement strand
GTGCCGCTGCGTTCCGCAGCGACACGCCTGTATTATGTTACCGCACAGGCAATGTGCATCATACCAAATGCGGAACGCAATGTCAATATGTTGTTGGAAGATTTTCTTCGAAATACAAAATATAGGTTTTTTCGCGTCCGACGCCCTACACGCCGCGCAGCGACACCTCGGTCACATACGGTCGAACGATGGCCGCGTACGCCTCCATTTCCGCCGCCGTCGGCGCGGAAAAACCCGCGAACGGCACGCTGTCCCGGTCTGTGAACGCCTGCAGGAAGTACCGCCTCGCCCCCCGTATCCACGGGCCGATGCCCCGGAAGGAGTCCTCGTCGTGGAGCTGGGCGACGACGGTCGTGCGAAACTCGTAGTCGGGGGCGCTTTGCATCAGAAGGCCGATGCTCTCGCCGACCGCGTCCATGTCGGGCGCGGCGACGCCGACGGTCTGGGCGTAACGGTCGGGGCTGTTTTTTATGTCCATCGCGACGTAGTCTAAAAGCCCCGCCTCCAGCGCTGTCCGCAGCGCCGCAGGGTGGCAGCCGTTCGTATCGAGCTTGACCGCGAAGCCGAGCTCTCGAACACGCTCCATCAGCCCGGGCAGTCCCGGGTGCAGCAGCGGCTCGCCGCCGGTGAAGGCGACGCCGTCGAGAAGTCCCTGCCGCTTTCGCAGGAAGTCCAGAAGCGCCGCGTCGTCCATGACCGGCTCCGCCGTCCCGTCCAGAAGCTCCGCGTTGTGGCAGTAGGGACACCGCCAGTCGCAGCCCGCGAGAAACACCGTGCACGCCGTGCGGCCCGGAAAATCGAGCAGCGTCAGCTTCTGTAAACCGTGGATTTGCATGGATTATCCCTCTCCCCCGGCGCTCATACGCCGCTCAAAATGTGCATATTCCGGATGGCACCGTCGGCGATCGCGTCGTTCACGGAATATGCGTGCTTTTCGAGGTCGCCGCAGGACGCCCGCGTCAGCTCCCGGTCGATCAGAGCGCCGATGACGGCCGCGGACACGGTCTCGATGTCGGCGTACTTGCGAAAGCTCGTCTCGGGGTCGTTCGGCGCGGACAGGATGCCCACGAGAAGCGGCTCCAGCTCCGACAGGGCCGGAAGCTCCCGCAGCGCCCGGAATACCCACTTGTAAAACGGCTCGTACCGGTCGTTCAGCAGAAAAATGACCGATATCGCGCTTTTCACGAACGCGACCGCCGCGAGCTGCGCCGCGCCCTCCTCGCCGTGGTCGAGGCAGCGCTGGTAGTTGTACTGCCCGCTCTGCGCCATGGTCAGCAGGTGCCCGGCCATACGCTTGAGCCGGATATCACGCGGCATATGCCCCAATCGTTCCCGAACAGACGAGAACACCCCGTATGGGTCGTCGAACACCGCCCCGTTCACGGCCTCGCCCAGCGACGACACGGGCACACGCAGCCACGCCGCCGCGTCCGGCTCGCCGGTCGGACTGCCGGTCTTCTCCGCGAAGAAGTCCGCCATGCGTATCACGCCGGTTCTCGCGCCGCCCACCGGGGCCACGGCGGGACGTCTGTACCCCTCGAATTCCGCCGGGAGGGCGGCATAGGCCCGTTCGAGCCGGAACGCCGTTTTCCGGTCGACGACGTCCTCGCCGGGCAGCCACAGGCAGAAGCCCGGGCCGAA
>CAJOFW010000156.1:0-7550 GCA_905234005.1 uncultured Oscillospiraceae bacterium | reverse complement strand
CGCAGCATGGGTCTTCCGTACGCCTCGTAATAGCGTCTGGCAAGCTCCAGCCCCTTCATGCCTGCACCCCCTCCCGGTTCCGCCGGTAGATCGTCTCCGCGGCGTCCGTCAGCTCCGCCGCCGTCTGAAACCAGCCGTAGTACGAAAACGTCGGGGCGCACTTTTCGCACACGAACGCGTAATACCCGTTCCGGGGCAGCGACGCGTCGCCCAGCAGCCCCTCCGCTGTATCGAGGTACGACGCGATCTCCTCCTCGGCGGCCTCCATGCCCTTCTGCGCCTCGAGGGCGTTTGCCATGTTCAGACAGGTGATCGCCTGCTCGAGCTGCCCGTAAGGCTGCCGTGCCATGACGTCCATCGCGAGGGCGTAGAGCCGGAACGCCTCGTCGAACCGGCCCGTCTCGGCGAGGGCCAGGGCCATGTTGTTGTACAGCCCGCCGAGACGTTCGTCGCCGGCGTCGAGATTTGCCTCGTAGATCCGTTTTGCCGCCTCGAAGTGCCGGATGGCCCCGTCCGGGTCGCCGAAGCGGTCGCAAACTGTCCCGGCGTTCACATAGGCCGTCCCGGCGCTGATCGTGTCGCCGTTATCGAGGGTGGATATCATCGCGATCGCGGCGTCGACGCTCTCCAGCGCCCTGTCGCGGTCGCCCGTTTTGCGGTAGACGCCCATCATCTCGTTGAGCACGACGAACGCGCCGCGCAGGTCGCCGGCGGCCTGTGCCTCCCGGAGCCAGTATTCAAGATGACGGGCGGCGGCCGCGTAATCCTTCTGCCCCGTGAGTATGTCAAGTCTCTCCCGCACGCGCATGACGGGTATCGGATTTGCCGCCCCGGACGCGCCGCCGGGCTTCATGCGTACGTCAATATCACAGCAGATCATGGTTTCCCTCCCGCACGGCCGTCCGCGCCGGTGCTTTGCGATTATCATTATTGATACACAGTATACCACAGCCGCCCCGCCGTGACAACGGCTTTCCGGGACGGCGGACGGCATGGACGGGGCTGCCTGTATACAGAGGCGGCGCCGGCATGATCGATTTTTCCGATTTGAAGAACAGGTTGTGTTTGACAGCGGCCCGCGCCGGACGTATAATAGTATAGTTGGCTTTCTTTCAGCCGAAGCCGTTTCCGGCGGCTTTCAAAGCTCTCTGCACCGCCGGAGCATAAAGGAGTAACAATCTCGCATGAATAGACAGAACGACCCACACCCCGCGCCCGACTGCGGCGCGGCGCCCGGTCAGGGCTTTATCACCGCCTTTTTCAGCGACGAGACCGAGCAGTTCCGCTCCCCGTCCGAGCCGAACCCCGGCGACGTCGTGAAGATACGCCTCCGCGCCCCGAAGACGCCGGGGCTGTCCGCGTTTTTGCAGACGCAGGATCACTCGGTCGCCATCCCCATGCACGAGGTCGCCGTGACGGATTATTTCACGCTGTTCGAGGCCGAGCTTATGTGCCTTGACCGGCCCGTGTCGTATTATTTTCTCATCCGGTACGGGGGGCTTGATTACGTCTGCCAGAAAAACGGGGCCAGACGCCTCGGCCCGCAGCGCAGCCCGAACCCGCACTACAACTTCCGCTTCACGCCGGGGTACCACACGCCCGCCTGGGCGCAGGGCGCGCTGCAGTACCAGATCCTGCCCGACCGCTTCGCAAACGGCGAGCCGTCCAACGACGTGACGAACGGGGAATACAGCTACATACACGGCCACGTCCGCCACGCGTCCTCGTGGGATGAGATGCCCACGATCGACGATTACCGCCGCTTCTGCGGCGGCGACCTGCAGGGGATCATGCAGAAGCTTGATTACCTGCAGTCCCTCGGCGTGGAGGTCGTCTACCTGAACCCGATCTTTCTGTCGCCGTCCTCGCACAAATACGACACGCAGGATTACGAGCACGTCGATCCCCATCTCGCCGTGATCGTCGACGACGTGAGCTACAGCCTCCCTCCGCAGAACCAGTGCAACGCCGACGCGCTGCGCTATATCCGCCGCGTCACCTCGGAGGAAAACCTCACGCGCAGCGACGCCCTGTTCGCCTCGCTGTGCCGGGAGATACACCGCCGGGGCATGCGTATCATCCTCGACGGCGTGTTCAACCACTGCGGCTCGTTCCACAAGTGGATGGATCGCGAGGGCATATACCGCCGCACCGGCGAATTCGCACCCGGCGCGTACCAGTCTAACGAGAGCCCCTACCGCCGCTTTTTCCGCTTTGAGAACCACCACGACAACCGCTACGAGGGCTGGTGGGACCACGAGACCCTGCCGAAGCTCGATTATGAGGGCACGCCCGCGCTGATGGAGCGAATCATCGACATCGCCTGCCGCTGGGCGAAGCCCCCGTATTCGATCGACGGCTGGCGGCTCGACGTAGCGGCCGATCTCGGCCACAGCCAGTCGTACAACCACAGCTTCTGGCAGGAGTTCCGCCGCCGCCTGAAGGCGGTGAACCCTGACCTTCTGATCCTCGCGGAGTACTACGGCGACCCGTCGCCGTGGCTGCGCGGCGACCAGTGGGATTCCGTCATGAACTACGACGCGTTCATGGAGCCCGTCTCCTTCTTCCTGACGGGCATGGAGAAGCACAGCGACGCCGTCCGCCACGACCTGTACCAGAACGGCGGCGTGTTCTTCGAGACGATGTACGAGAACATGGCCCGGTTTGAGTGGGGCTCGCTGCTGTGCGCGATGAATGAGCTGTCAAACCACGACCACTCGCGTTTCCTGACGCGGACGAACCAGCGCGTTGGCCGGCTGCACACGATGGGCTCCGACGCCGCCGGAGAGGGCGTCGACAAGGCCGTCCTCCGGGAGGCCGTCGCGATCATGATGACCTGGCCCGGCGCGCCCACGATCTACTACGGCGACGAGGCGGGGCAGGTCGGCTGGACAGACCCCGACTGCCGCCGCACATACCCCTGGGGCGAGGAGGACGAGAACCTCATCGAGCTGCACCGCCATATCGCGGCCCTGCGGCGGGCGCATCCGTCGCTCCGAAACGGCTCCTTCCTGCCGCTCGGCGCCGGGATGGGCTTCATCGCCTACGGCCGGTTCAACGAAAACGACCGCGTCGTCACGGTCTGCAACAACGGCGGCGGGGAGATCTGCGTATCGCTGCGTCTGCGTGACGTCGGCGCGGCGGACGGGGAACGATACGTCCGCATCCTCACGACGGACGCGGACGGCTTCACCTGCGCCCGCCGGGACGCCGGCATCGTGGAGGACGGCGGGCTGATGCTCCGCGTCGCCCCCCGCAGCGCCGTCCTGCTCGCCCCCGCCGACGAGGCGTAATACTTTTTCCCCAAAGGCAATACCGCACAATAGGGGTGTGCGGATTGCGCAGTCAGATTTTTCGGCAGATGAAACAAAAAACGCAGGGAATACTTTGTGGGTACCGAACGGTTATCCGGGATTCAATGGGTGCCGAACGGTTATGCAGCTGCCGAACAGTTTATACGAGAAACCACTCGAGCACGAGCACGATCAGGCAGCACGATACGGCCACCGGGAACAGGCCGGCGCCGCACCAGGCGAGCAGGATGCCGAGCGCCAGCGCCGCCGCGCCCGCGATGGGCGACTGCGTCGCGTCCACGATCGCGGGGAACGTCATGACCGCGAGCGTCACATACGGCACGTAGTAGAGAAACGACCGGATGAACCGGTTTTGTATCGGCTTTCGCACAAGCGTCAGCGGCAGGACGCGGATGGCGTACACGACCGCGAACATCACAAGCAGATAGATATAGACGTTGTGACTCATGCCGAACCCTCCTCGTCGTCCCCGACCGGGAAGAACGCGGCGGCCGCCGCCGCGAGCGCAACGGTCAGGATGATCGTCCGCGTGCCGGACGACAGCGCCGCCGTGACGGGCAGACGTGATAAGAGAAAGCTCGCAAGAAAGCTCAGCGCCACGAACAGCAGCACGACACGGTTTTTCCGTGCCGGCGGGATGATGACCGCGATGAACATCCCGAACAGCGCCACGCTCAGGGCGCTCACGACGCGGACGGGCAGGACGTTGCCCATGACGACGCCGAGCGCCGTGCCCGCCGCCCACATCGGGATCGTCACGGCGTAGGAGCCGTAGGAGTACAGCGGCGACAGCGGCTTCGGCTGGGCGACCGCGATGCCGAACAGCTCGTCCGTCACGGAATAGCCGATCGCGAGCCGGTGGCCGATGCCCGTCTCCGGCGACAGACGCTGGCTGAGCGCAAAGCTCATGAGCAGATACCGTGCGTTCGCGATCAGCGACACGAGCGCCATTTCGAGGTAGGACGCCCCCGCCGCGATGACCGTGATCGCCGCGTACTCGCCGGCCGAGGCCATGCCGAGCCAGCTCATGAGAAAGCCCTGAAACGCCGTCATCCCGGCGTTCCGGGCAGCGATGCCCAGCGCGAACGACACGGCGAAATAGCCGAGGCCGATCGAGACGCCGTCCCTTGCGCCGCGCAGAAACACGGCCCTTTTTTTCGCCGCGTCCCGGGGCAGACGGTTTCGGTTGGCGGTTTCGCTTCCCGCCGCGTTTACAGGCTTCATCAGTAGACCCTCATACCGTAAATCTGCTCGCCGCGTGTGCCGACGACGAGCCGGTCGTTGAACGCGGCGGGGGTGGACTCCACGCCGCCGTTTAACGTCATCGTATCGAGAACCTGTCCGGTCGCGCCGTCGATCAGGTACACGCCGCCCTGGGAGTCGCACAGCACAAGCTTCGCTCCGCCCCCGGCGTCGTACAGCGCAAGCGGCGAGCTCCACGCGTAGTAATCGAGCGAGAGGCTCCACACCGTATCGCCGGTCTCGGTGTCCAGCGCCGTGAGAACGCCGCTTCCCTCCGTGGGCGTGCGGGACACGCCGTAGATGACAAGCCCGTCGATGGCGCTGCCCGTCCGTCCGAGCACCGGCGTGGACTGAACGCCGCCGGATACGCCGTCCACGGTGAAGCATTCAAAGCTGTGCGTCCAGACGATCCCGCCCGTGATCGCGTCGAGCTTACAGACCGATATGCTGCCCCGATTGTCGCTGTCCGCCTTCCAGTGCAGGGACGGGGCGGTGTAGAGGTAGCCGTGGCCGGGGCCGTCCGGCTCGTAGACCGGGGTGGAGTTAGAGTCGTCGCCGGTGTCCTGCGCCCAGACGAGGGACATGCTGTCGAGGTCGACGCAGAAGAACAGGCCGCCGTTTTCGGATACGTACAGATACCGATCCACGACCACGGCGCTTGACTCCATGCCGTACCAGTACGCGTCCGACGTGTTCAGGCTGTCGGTGTAGCGGCTCTTGACCGCCGCGTCCGGCGAGACGGATACCGTGCCCGCCGCCGCGTCGTAGCGTGAATTGAGCCGGATCGTGTAGAGGACGCCGTTCTCGCCGGGCCAGATCAGCGTATCCGTTGCCGCGTCCACGAGCGGCGAGGAGTCATAGGCGCACCACGACCGCAGGGAGAAGCTGTCCGCGTACCCGGCCTCGTAAAGCACCGAGCCGTCGATGAGGCTCACGATGAACATCCGGGGCGGCCGGCTGTCCGACGTGTAGTCCCCTGCGCCGAGGTACAGGAGCGGATAGCCCCGTGGGTCGACCGCGCCGGCGCCCTTGAACACAAAGCCGATGTCGAGCGGGTCGCGGGTGTAGCTGCCGTCGCTCAGGTCGAGGAAGTAGACGTGACCGTCCAGCGCCGCGTAGATGACCTCCACGAGGTCGGATTTGTTCTTCTTCTCGTCGTACAGATTCATGACCTGCCGCGTCTCGTCATCCCACTGCACGATGAGCGGCTGGCCCGTCCAGCCGTTGCCGGTCCACGTTCCGTTCATCGCCGTGAGCTGGCCGGTTCGGGAGGTCCACGCCGTGGTGATCTCGTTGTCGCTGATCGAGGCGACGCCGTATGCGCCGCCGTCCCGGTAGTTGCCGCCCCGGAAGGTGGCCACGCCGGGCAGGGCGAAATAGTCGCCGCCGTCGCCGAAGGCGATGCCCTCCGTGCGGCGAAAGGCCGATGTGATCTCGCCGAACGCCATCGTCTCCCAGCGGACGCCCCAGTTCGCGGGGTCGGCGCTCTCGTCGGCCTCGGGGGCGAACGTCATCGCGGCGAGGGCCATCGCCGCCTGTGCCTCGGCCTCCGCCCGCGCCTCCTCCGCCATGGCCGCCGCCTGTGCCGCCGCCGCCTCGTTGTACGCCTCGATCTGACGCCGGACGCTGCCCGCACGGCGGAATAAAAGCAGCATCGGAACGGCCAGCACCGCCGCGAGAACCAGCGTCGGCATCACATCCCGCCGCTTCTGCGCGGGCGTGAGCTGCCGGTGGCCGCGCCGCCGGCCCAGGCGGATATACCGCGCCGCCGCGAGCACGACAAGCGCCGCCGCGAGCAGGGCAAACACCCACCCGAACAGCGCCGCGGCCGTCTGATGCCAGCGCGCCGGCGGCGCGGCAGGTCCGTCGGCGGCGGTTACGCCGGCGGCGGACACTTCGGCGGCGGTTACGCCGTCCGCCTCCGCGTCGTCGGCAAACACGCGGCACGCCGGAAACAGCGCCGCCGCGAGCAGAAGCGCGGAAAACAGCGCCGCCGCGAGCCTGATTATACCCCTCTGAATAATCCCGCGTTTACGAACCGAATCCATGCCCAGCACCTTCTCCGGCAACGGGACGGCACGTCACAGGCCGCGCCCGCCGCGTAAAACCGGGCGGCTCCGCAGCCGTGGGCGCCGTCCGGTTTGTGATGTTGTGTCAATGCCGGCTTCATTCACCGGCGGCGTTTTCCGCAAGGCCGAGGCCCTGAAGCAGCGCCGATACAAATTTGCGCACAGCGGCGCTGTTTTTCTCCTTCCGCAGCCACGACATGCCGAGCCGCCGGTAATACGCCGGCTCCGACGGGACGCTGAACAGCCTGTACGGGCTGCGCTGGAGCATAAGCTCCGGCAGGATGGACACGCCGAGGCCGCTCTCGACCATCGACATGACCGTGTAGTCGTCCTTGACCGTGTACTGCTGCTTCGGCCGCATACCGGCGTCCCGGAACATTTTATCCGTGATCAGGCTGTAGCCGGACTCGAGCATCACGAACGTCTCGTCACGGAGATCGCGCAGCGTCACGCCGTCCTTCGCGAGCGGGTGTTCGTGCGGCAGGACGAGGTTCATCCGGTCGGCCAGAAGCTCCCGGAAAAAGAACTCGTCGGAATCCGGCGGCGTCATGAAGCCGATGTCCACCATGCCGTTGCGGAGCCAGTCGGATATCTCCGTCACGTCGCCCTGCAGAAGCTCAAAGCCGATGTTCGGGAAATCCTCCCGGAAGCGCTTCAGATACGGCGGCAGCCACTGGCACGAGAGGCTTGTGAAGATGCCGATGCGGATGAGACCGGCGTTGAGGTTCTGCAGCTCCAGCGAGCGCTCGTACACGCTCCGCTCCCCGGCCACGATCTGGCGCATGCCGGGCAGCAGATACTCCCCCTCCGCCGTCAGCCGGACGCCGTTTTTGCTGCGGATGAGCAGCGACACGCCCAGATCGGCCTCCAGCGCCTTGACGAGCTGGCTCACGGCCGACTGCGTGCAGCCGAAATACGACGCCGT
>CAJOFW010000155.1 GCA_905234005.1 uncultured Oscillospiraceae bacterium | reverse complement strand
AGGACGCGTGGAAGATCGGCGTCTCCCTGCTGTGCGTGCTCTCCGGGCTGCTGTTCGCGGCCATCGCGAATCTGCTTCGCTTCAACCACCCCGAGCGCATGGAGCTTCTGTATCTCGGTCTGCTCGCCGTGTGCTACGGGACGGCCTTCGTGCTGGAGCTGCCGCTTGTCGCGCTGCTGATCGCCGGACGGGGACGGCTTCTGACCTACACCGCCATGACTGCCTTCGCGCTCACCCCGCTCATACTGATGCGCGGCTTCGCGTGGAACCGGCCCGGCACGCGGGTATACGAATGGCTCAGCGCGGCGGAGGCGACCCTCTGCCTTGCCGTGTTCGCGGCGCAGCTCACGGGCGCGTACGACATGCGTGACGCGCTGGAGTATGAGCGCGCGCTGCTGGGCGTGTGCCTCGCCGTGATCGCCGTGCGCTCCGCCGTCGACCTCATCCGGAACACCGACGGCGCGCGCCGCCGGTACGGGCCGTATTTCGGCGTCGCCCTCGCCGCCGCGGGCTTAGGCGATCTTGTCATGACGATGCGTCTGGGCGTCAGCTACGACACGGTTCTCGCCCTGATCGTCGTGCTCTTCTACTGCGTCCTGCGCGGCACGCAGACCATCACCGACGCGTTCCGGCGGCAGGAGCGGCTGCGGGAGGCGGAGGAGGAGCTGGCCGAGCAGCGCAGCGCCATGCTCATGAGCCAGATACGGCCGCATTTCATCTACAACACGATGAACAGCATCTACAGCCTGTGCGACACCGACCCCGAGCAGGCCAAGCGGGCGATCCACGCGTTTTCGCGGTATCTGCGCATGAACTTTGAGTCGTTCAGCACGCGCCGGCCCGTCAGCTTCCTGACGGAGCTGCGCCATGTGCGGTTCTATCTCTCGATCGAGGAGATGCGATTCGGGCAGGAGCTGACCGTCGAATACGACGTCGCCTGCGAGAGCTTCCGTATCCCGCCGATCACGCTGCAGCCGCTCGTCGAAAACGCCGTGCTGCACGGCGTCCGCCGGAAGGAGGGCGGGGGGCATATCGCGCTCGCCACCTGGGAGACGTCCGACGCGTATCATATCCGCGTCGAGGACGACGGCCCCGGCTTCGACACGGCGGCGGCCTCGGAGGACGAGCGCCGCTACCACGGCATCGAAAACGTCCGCGACCGCCTCGCCCGGATGTGCGGCGGCACGCTTTCGATCGAGAGCGAGGTCGGACACGGCACCCGGGCCGAGATCCGGCTGCCGAAGGATTTTGAAGGGGGGCGCGTGACCGCATGAGAGTTCTCATCACGGACGACGAGCCGCTGGCCGTGCAGGGCCTGGAGATGACCGTCCGCCGCGTGCTCGGCGATGACGCGGAGATATTCACCGCGCAGCACTGGGAGACAGCGGTGGAGCTTGCCGGGGCCGAGGCGCCGGACGTCGTGTTTCTCGACATCGAAATGCCGGGTATGAGCGGCCTCGAGCTTGCCAAACGGCTCAAGGACGTCCGCCCGGATACGGATATCGTGTTCGTGACGGCGTATCCCGAGTATTCGCTCGACGCCTGGCGGCTGCATGTGAGCGATTATCTGCTCAAGCCGGCGGACGAGGACGACGTCCGCGAGGCGCTCGACAACCTGCGCCATCCGCCCGTGAACGTGCCCGCCGACGAATCGGCGCGTCTGCGCGTACAGTGCTTCGGCAACTTCGAGGTGTTCGGCCCGGACGGCAGGCCGCTGATCTTCAAACGGAGCGGCGCGAAGGAGCTTTTCGCCTACCTCGTCGTCCGGCGCGGCGCCGGCGCGACGCTGGCCGAGCTGTGCGGCGTCCTGTGGGACGACGAGGACGACATCGAGAAGAAAAAGCCGTATCTGCGGACGTACTTCGCCGCGCTCAAAAAGACGCTGGCCGGCGTCGGCATGGCGGACGCGGTGCGGCATACGCGGGATTCCTACGCCGTCAATACGCGGTTTCTCGACTGCGACTATTACCGGTTCCTCGCGATGGACCCCGTCGCCGTCAACAGCTACCGCTCGGAATTCATGAGCCAGTATTCCTGGGCCGAGATGTTCATCGGCCCGCTCGAGGACAAGCTGCAGCAAGGAGACACATAGACCATGAACCTTCGATTTACACTGGCCCTGCTCGCGGGGAAGCTTCTGCGCGTCGTCGGAAAGCCCTTCGGCAAGGCGACGAACCTGCCCGGCAGCGTCGCGCTGAAGCTGTGTCCGGATCTGTTCTCACGCTTCCGGTTTCGCGGGCGCGTGCTCGCGGTCACAGGCTCGAACGGCAAGACGACCACCGCGAACGCCGTCGCCCACATCCTGACCGGCGCGGGCTATACCGTCGCGAACAACGCCAAGGGCTCGAATCTGACCGGCGGCGTCGCCACGACGCTGCTCGGCGTCAGCAGCCTTCGCGGCGTCGTGCCGCAGGATTTCGTCGTGCTCGAGGTGGACGAGCGGTATTCGCGGCTGATCTTCCGGGGCTTTTCGCCGGAGCTGCTGCTCGTGACGAACCTCTTCCGCGACCAGCTCACCCGCAACGGCAACGTCGACGTGATCGTCGCAAAGCTCACGGAGGCCATCGCGCCCTCGGTGAAGCTCGTGCTGAACGCGAACGACCCGATCAGCGCCGGGCTCGCCCCCGGCAGCGACCGCGTGTACTACGCGATGGAGCGCACGGCGCAGTCGACCGACGAATCCGTGAACATCACCCACGACGCGAAGGCGTGCCCCCGCTGCTTCGGGCATCTCGGGTACGACTACTACCACTACAACCACATCGGCCGATTCCGCTGCCCGAACTGCGGCTGGGAGAGTCCCGCCGCCGCCTATACCGCGTCGGAGCCGGACTTCCGCACCGGGGCGTTTTCGATAAACGGCGTCCGGCTCGAGAGCGGGTGCCGCACGCCGTATATGTTCCTGAACCTGACCGCCGCCGTCGCCCTGTGCTGCGAGGCCGGCGTGCCGGTCGACGAGGCCGTGGGCCTCGCGGCGGGCTTTCGCGTCAGCCGGCAGCGGTTCGACGAGTTCGATATCGGCGGGCGCAGGGCGGTTCTGATCCTCTCGAAGAACCAGAACCCCGTTTCGTTCGACCAGTCCATCTCCTACGTGCTCGGGCAGGAGGGACGCAAAAACGTCGTCGTGTTCGTGAACAACATCAACCACACGAACAACAAGGACACGACGTGGCTGTACGACATCTCGTTTGAACGCCTCGCCGGCCGCTGCGACGCGCTGCTGTGCACCGGGCCGCGGGCCATGGATCTCGCCGTCCGGCTCGAGCTGGGCGGCTACCCGATGGACACCGTCACGGCGGAGCCGGACCCGGACAGGCTCGGCGCGGCGCTGGCGGCGACGGACGGGACGATCTATATCCTGACCGAGCTGTACGACGCGAATATCATCGTCCGCGCCGTCGAGAAGCGGATGAGGGGGGCGGACACATGAAACAGGCAAGGCTTTTGCGGCTGTACGGCGACCTCATGGATCTCTACGGCGACCGGGGCAACCTCACCGCGCTGACGTACCGCCTCGGGCAGCTCGGCGTGCCGTTCACGGTCGAGGAGAGGGGCGTGTTCGATACGCTCGATTTCGGGGCGTACGACCTCGTATACGTCGGCCCCGGCAAGGATCGGAACCTGCTGCGGGCGGCGGAGCACCTCGCCGGGTACGCCGACGGGCTTCGCGCCGCCGTGGAGGCGGACACGGTCTTCCTCGCGACGGGCAGCGCCCAGCTCCTGTTCGGGCGGTCGATCACCGACGAGACGGGCGCGGAGCACCCGGCGGCGGGGCTGTTCGACTACACCGGCGTTCTCACGGGCGAGGTGTTCATCGACGACGCCGTGCTCGAGCCGGTGTTCCTGCCGGACGAGCCGGCGTACGGGTTTATAAACCGCACGTCGCGGATGGTCGGCGGCGGGGATATGCCGCTGTTTCGCGTGCGGTACGCGGAGAAGCCGATCGGGGACGCGGAGGGGATACTGTACCGCAATTTCCTCGGCACCTGGGCGCTCGGGCCGCTGCTCGCGAAGAATCCGGCGCTGCTCCGAAACGTGCTCGAACGCCTCCTCGGCGAGCCGGTCGCCTTCGACGACGCCCGCCAGCGTGAGGCCCTCCGCCGCACCCTCGCGGAGCTGCCGGGGTGATATTCCGAAAAACCGAACAGGGACGATTCCCGCCGAACAGCGG
>CAJOFW010000154.1 GCA_905234005.1 uncultured Oscillospiraceae bacterium | reverse complement strand
ACCGACGTCATCATGGACGTCGCCGACGAAATCGCGGCGGCGGAGGAGGAAATCGCGGCGGACGAGCTGCTCGACGCCGGAGCGCCGGAGACGGACGGCGCGGCGGAGGCCTATCTGCCCGTGTCCGACATGGCGCAGGGCGCGTTCGTCCTCGCGGCGGAGATCGACGGCGTCTACTACGCCCTCGCGGCGCAGGACGGCGGCATTGCCGTCGTGACGCTTGACGAGCTGACGACCGCCACGGTCGACGATGCCATGCTCTGGACGATGGGGGAGGATCTCTCCCTGTCGAACGGCGCGGGCTATCTCGTCGCCGATGAGGGCGGCGTATGGCTCACCGGCTCGTATGCGTACGGCTGGTCCTACAACGGCCGCTATCTGAGCTACACGGACTGGGCGGACAATATGTTCCTCGCCGCGATCAGCGGCGGCGAGCTTGTCTCCGAGACCGGCGAGTTCGAGAACGTGCCCGGCAGCATCCTGCTGTACGCCGTCGGCGGCGAGACCGCCGAGGCCCCGCAGGAGGCCGAAGGAACGCAGGAGGAAATGCCCGCTGCGAACCACTACATCGCCGTGGCGTCCGACCGGCACAGCACGTCCAACGCCATCGGCAGCGCGATGACCGGCATGCCCGGCTCGGTGGAGTACGTCTGCCTGGACGGCGACATGGTCGACGGTCAGAGCAGCTACAACACCTCCACGGTGCTCGGCGAGGTGCAGGGCGTGTTCCCCGGCCTCACGGCTGACCACGTCGGCATCATGTACGCGAGCCATGACCAGAACGGCAACGACGACGCGGGCATTATGCAGTGCAAGGCTTCCTCCGGCCTCATCTACACGGGCTACGACGGCGGCGCCGAGGCGTTCTATGTCTACGGCATCTCCTACAACTCCATGACGAATGCCTCGACCGCCGAGACGGAGGCCAGGGCGTTTGAGGAATGGATCGACACCATTGACCCCTCGGTTCCCGTCATCGCGATCTGCCATGTGCCCCTGCACTACCAGCGCAACGACAACGGCGGCGCTGTCGCGTGGAACAAGGCGCTGAACTACGCCGCGACCGGCACGGAGACCACCGAGGCGGGCGCGACGATCACCCGCAACGTCATCTTCCTGCACGGCCACAACCACACGACCGAGAGCAACAGGGAATACTACATTCCCGTCGGCTCCACGATGCAGATTAACAGCAGCAGCAACTCGTCGTACATTTATTATACCTACACGACGGCGGGCTATCTGCGTGATAACACGGCAGCGACGCTGATCGGCATCGGCAGCGACGCCATCACGATCGCGAAGTATAAAAACGGCTCCATCACGAGCACCTACAGCAGCACAGTGAGCTTCTCCGATACCTACGACACCGAGGCGCTCCACACGATCGAGCTTGTGAACCCCACGTCCGTGGAGGACGGCACGCTGACCGGCATCACCGCGCACACCGACAGTGTGAAGACCACCTATCACGTCGGCGATAAGTTCAACCTTGAAGGTCTCGCTGTCACGGCGAAGCACTATAACCAGGACGACAAGGAACTTGCGTCCGAGCAGTACAGCGTTGATTTCACCGCTGTGAACACGGAGAAGGCCGGCGTCTACGCCGTGACCGTGTCCTACACGGAGGGCGAGGGCGACGCCGCCGTCACGAAGACCGCGAAATTCAACGTAACGGTCAACGCGACGGTCACGTTCAACGCCAACACCGGCGCGGGCGATATGGCGTCCCAGACGGGCGTCTCCGTGACGCTCGCGGCCAACGAATTCACCGCGCCCGAGGGCTATCGCTTCGCCGGCTGGAACACGGCTGCGGATGGCTCCGGCACGGCCTATAAGAACAAGGCTTCGGTCACGCTCGAGACCGACGTCACCCTCTACGCCCAGTGGAAGGAAATCACATCCGCGGCCGAGGGCGAGTACGGCTACGTCGGCTCGGACGACGCCGAAAAGGGCGAGGACTGCGAATACATCATCGTCTCGAACGGCTATGCCCTCGCGAACGAGGACGGCGCGCTTTCCGCCGTTGCGGTCAACGGCGAGGCCGCCGATACGACCGCCGATACGATCCTCAGCGTGGACGAGGATGTCGTGAGCTTTGACAGCAGCGTCGACCTGGACGCCCTCATCTGGACGTACACCGACGAAGGCTACCTCGTCAACGACGGGTACTACCTCACCCGCACCTCCGGCGGCGGAGCGCAGGCGGTCAAGGCCAGCACCGCCACGCCCGGCACCGCCTACGGCGTGTGGACGTATGCGGACGATGCGCTCTATACCGTCGGCGGTCAGAGCGGCAGCACGAACTTCTACGTCTATTATAATGATACCAACAGCGCGTTCTACACGAGCAGCGAGGCCGCCGAGGCCGACCGCGTGACGGCGCTCTATCAGGAGGGCAGCACCGGCGAGGTCGTCACGTATACCGTGACCTTTAACTCGAACGGCGGCTCCGACGTGGATCAGCAGACGGTCAAGGAGGGCCGCAAGGCCGCCGAGCCGACCGCGCCCACGAAAGACGGCATGGCCTTCGCCGGCTGGTACAGCGACGACACGCTGACCACGGCGTATGATTTCACCACGGCGGTGACAGAGAATATCACGCTCTACGCAAGCTGGGTCGACAGGGCCATGACGGGCATCACCGTGAGCGGCGCCGCGACGAGCTTCACCGTGGGCGATAAGTTCAGCACCGAAGGCATCGTTGTGACGGCTGCATACAACGACGGCACGACCGAAACCGTCACCGGCTACACGGTCAACAGCGACGCTGTGGACACAGCCAAAGCCGGTACGTATACCGTGACGGTGACCTACGGCGATTTCACCGCGACGTATGACGTCAAGGTAAAAGAAGCCGGCAGCAGCGACGGGGATTACGAATACGTCGACACGATGACGGCGGACGGGGAATACCTCGTCGTCTCGAACGGCTACGCCCTCCGGAACGACGGCGGCACGATAGCGGCCGTCGCGGTCACGGTGAGCGATGACGGCAATACCGTGACGCTGGCAAGCGATACAACCGTCTCCGAGGTTCTGTGGACGGTCAGCAGCTCCGGCGACCTGATGAATAACGGCTACTACCTGCTGCGCGGCAGCAAGGGCAGCACCAGCATGTCTCTCGCGACGGACGACAGCGGCTCCGCGTACTCCGATTTCAGCTACGACGGCACCTATCTGACGACGGTCGGCGGCAGCGGCGGCAGCACCACGTTCTATACGTACTATGGCGATTCCGCGTTCGTTAACGCGTCCAGCAGCGGGAGCGAAACAATCACGAAGCTCTATCAGGCCGCGTCCGGCGGGGAGACGACCACCAAATATACCGTGACGTTCAACTCGAACGACGGCTCCGACGTGGCGTCGCAGACGGTCGCGGAGGGCGGTACGGCCACGGAGCCCACCGCGCCCACGAAGAGCGGCTGCACCTTCGACGGCTGGTACAGCGACGAAGCGCTGACCACGGCGTATGATTTCAACACGGCGGTGACGGCGGATATCACGCTCTACGCCAAGTGGACGGAGAACGAGACCGGCGGCGGCGACGAGACCGGCGATACGATCTACGTTCTGACGGATACGCTCGAGGCGGGCAAGAATTATCTGATCGTCGGCAGCGGCGCGGCCGGCAGCAGCAACGCGCTGACGCATACGAGCGGCACCGTGGGCGTGGACGGCGTAACGATCAACGCCGCGACGGCTGATACGGGCGCTGTGTACATCAGCGCTGAGGACGTGGAAGCCGCGTCTGTCTGGACGGCGACGGCCAGCGGCGACTACACGAAGCTTGTAAACGGCGGCTATTACCTGCAAATCAGCGGACAGAAGTATACTCTGGCGGCTGTGACCGAGGAAGACTACAGCGATAACAGCTGGTCGTTTGCGGATAACGTACTCACGGACAAGTACACGAGCGGCTCAAGCAGCCGTACGCGCTATGTCAAGTATTCGAGCGATGCGTTCTCCGGCTCGAGCAGCAGCAGCGCGACGATTTACCTCTACGTCGAGACCGCCACCGGCGGCGGGGACGAGACGGAGTACACCTACGGCGATCCGACCTACGTCTGGTCTGACGACAACACCACCGTGACCGCGACGGCGGTCTGCAACGAGGACACGTCCAAAAACATCACCGAGACGGTGAACACGACCTACGAGGTCACGACGGCGGCGACCGCGA
>CAJOFW010000153.1 GCA_905234005.1 uncultured Oscillospiraceae bacterium | reverse complement strand
ACCGGACTGACCGGCCTGCTGGACGGCTTTTCGTACATCCGATACGCGCAGGAACGGCTTCGCGATATGACGCCGAACTGGTGCATCATCAACATCGAGATATCGCATCACAAGCTGTTCACCGACTGGTACGGCGTCGACGCCGGCCAGGAGCTTGTCATGCGTGTCGCGGCGCACCTTCGCCGTGCGGCGGAGGAGACGGGCGGCATCCCCGGGTATATGGGCGAGTCCTCGTTCTGCCTCGCCATGCCGTACGACACGGACAGGATCGAGACGCTGTATGAGGCGCTCCGGGCCGAGATATGCGGCATGGGCGATATCGAGGGCTTTCTGCCCGTGTTCGGCATCGCCATGCTGGACGGTTCAAGCGACGACTTCCGCACGTATTTCAACAACGCCGGCCTCACGATCGACGAGATCCAGGACGACATGCACACCCGCATACGCATCTACAACAAGGATCTGCACCGGAAGAATTCCCGCGAGTACAAAACCCTCTACGCATTCCGCGGCGCACTCGAAAGGGGAGAGATCTGCTTCTTTCTCCAGCCGCAGCTCAGTATGCCGGAGAAACGAATCGTCGGCGCGGAGGCGCTGGCGCGCTGGCGCAGGCCGGACGGAACGATGGAGCAGCCGGGACATTTCATCCCGCTGCTGGAAAAATACGGCCTGATCACCGATTTGGATATGTACCTCTGGGAATCCGTATGCCGCTGGCAGAAGGAATGGATCGACGGCGGGCACACGCCGCTGCCGATCTCCGTGAATGTATCGCGTATCGATCTGTTTTCGATCGACGTGCCGTCGTATTTTGAAAAGCTCCTCTCAAAATACGGGCTGCCGACGAAATACATCAAAATCGAGATCACCGAATCCGCCTATGCCGAGGACGCGGACACGGTGCGCGAGATCGTGTCGAGGCTGCGCGGCATGGGCTTCATGGTGCTGATGGACGACTTCGGCAGCGGCTACTCCTCGCTCAATATGCTCCGCAGCATGCAGCTTGACGTGATCAAGCTCGACGCCCGCTTTCTCGAGCTGGAGGGCGAGAACAGACGCAAGGGCATCAACATCCTCGAGTCGGTCGTGAACATGACGCGCAGTCTCACGACGCCGATCATCGTGGAGGGCGTGGAGACGACGGAACAGCTCGCCTACCTCGGCAATCTGGGGTGCCGGTATATGCAGGGCTTCTACTTCCACAAGCCCATGCCGGTAGCGGATTTTGAGACCCTCATCGCCGATGAGCGCAACATCGACACGCACGGCTTTGTCTTCAAGGCCAACGAGCAGCTCCACGTTCGCGAATTCTTTGACGCCGCCATCTTCACCGACGCGATGTTCAACAACATCCTCGGCCCCGTCGCGATTCTCTGCCAGAACGGGCTGGAGGTCGATATCATCCGGTACAACGAGCAGTATTTCCGGGTCATGGGGATCGACGTCGGCGAGATGGGCCGGTACCGGGTCGATATTCAGAAGAACCTGCACAGGGAGGATCGGGAGAAATTACTCTCCATCCTGCGCCGCGCCGAGTCCGCCGGTGAGCTGGGCGCCCGGGGCGTTGTGCGGACGTATCGTCCGAACGGCGTGCTCGTATGGCTGTCGCTGAATGTCTACTTCATGAACGAGGACGAGCAGGGCAAGAGGTTCTACGCCTCGGTCAGGGACGTGTCCGATCTGCAGTTTATCAGCTCCGAAATGCCCGGCGGCTACTTCCGCTGTATGCCGGTGATGAACGAATTCGAGTTTCTTTTTCTGGGCCGGAGCTTCCTCAAGATGGTCGGGTATACCGCCCGGGAGATCTGGGATCGGTTCGACAACCGGCTTCTCAACCTCGTCCACCCCTCGGATCGCGACCGCGTCATCCGTGAGACGCAGGCGCTGGAGGCGGGGGAGATCGAGTGCCTCAGCCCCTACCGCATCCGCCGCAAGCGCGGCGACTATATCTACGTCGCCGAACAGAGCCACCTGACCGACAGCTACGGCGTGCCGTGCTGGCAGGGCGTGCTCATCGACGTTACGGAGATGATGCACAGCCGCAACCAGCTCCGCGTGCTGTCCCGGCACATGGATATCTCGATCCTTGTTCTGGTTCGGGACGCCGCAGGGCTTCGCTGGGAGGTCATCATCCACGGACTGCAGGGCGTCCTCGGAATCACGGCCGAAGCGTTTGAGTCGGGCCTGAACGACGGCTCCTTCTGCCGGTGGATCGCCGGCTACAACGAGGACATCCCCCACAGCGACTACACCAAAATGTTCGCGGCCTCGGCGGAGACGAAGCCGAAAAAAATGACCGTCACGCTCCCCGACACAAACACCGTCCGCCTGATCGCCGACGCGGAGAGGGTGGAGGACGACACCTCCATCGAGTACATCGTCTTCCTCCGCCGGGATGATTGATGGCCCGCACGGGCGGGGGAGAGGCAGGATACCCAAACGCCGGACAGATCATAACCGATCTGTCCGGCGCTTTTTGATATCCGGATCAACTGCGTACCGGCATCAACTGCGATACGCGATCAGCGTGAGAATCGTGTAGATTGCGATCATCGAGCCGAGAATGACGGCCTGTTTGCCCCGGTGCTCTGTCAGAAGACCGACAAATTCCCGCACGGCGGCGTTCGGCCAGAAATACCATTTCGTCGGCGCGCCCATGCCCACGGCACGCATTTTCACACGCCGGGCACAGAGGCCGCTGCGGAAGACGTGGTAGTTCGTCGTCGAGAACGCGACGGCGCCGTTCGGATCGACCGCGGCGATTTTTTCCTTCGAGAAAGCCATGTTCTCCGCGGTGTCCGTCGAGCGGTCCTCCTCGATGATGCGATCCTCCGAAACGCCCTGTTCGATCAGATACCGCTTCATCGCGGCGCTCTCGGATATGACCTCGTCCGGGCCCTGTCCGCCGGATGTGACGAACGTGAGCGCCCGCCCGGTCGTCTCCCGCTGCATCCGGTCGAACGCCAGCGCCCGGTCGAGACGGCCGCGCAGAAGCGGCGTGGGCGTCCCGTCGCTCCGGATGCCGCAGCCGAGGACGATCACAAAATCCCTGTCCGGCGCGGGGGGATGACGCACCACGACCGCGAACGCGATGATGACGCCGATCAGCATACACTCGAAATACAGGAAAACGCCGGAATACAGGCTCGTGATCAGCGCGTGTACGCGTATCTCGTCCAGACTGCCCGAGGCAAACCGGTCAAACAGATACAGCACTGCAATACCGCCCAGCAGGATGATTGACAAAATAATGCCAAGCACATTGACGAGCCGTCGGCCCTCGTGCCGGATCAGGGAGATGTTGGACACGCACAGGGCGGCGGAGAAGAGAAGTACGAACGGCGTGGAGAGGATCATAAAGTTCCGGGCCGAGTCGAGCAGGGAGAAGACAATCTGCTCCGGCGGCAGACCATAGGGCGAACAAATCTGCCGCACGACGAGGATGACGTGCATGATCAGCACGCTGAGCACAAACAGCGCAAAGCCCGCGTAGTAGATCGTGTTGTAGGAATAGGGATTGTACTGAAGCTGTTTGAAAAAGGCGGCGATCAGCATCACAAACACCGCGATCAGGTATACGCCCAGAACGACGCTCATTGGCAGCGCGTGCTTATCCGCGCCGGTCAGAACGAGGGCGGCGATGACGGCGGCTGTTATGACGGACAGCGCCGCGATGTTGTACAGCTTCGGTTTTTTGTCTCGTGTATCGAATTGGATCATATCATCTGTCCTCTAATGGTGGAACCGTATCGAGTGTCCCGGGAGGGAGGTATGCATCTTTTTCGGCATAATTAATATTATGCCGAATTCAGGGGAGGGCTGCGCCGCCGCCGATATCGAATACCGGCTCGTCCGTCAGGTACAGCGGCGTTTTGCCGTGTCTGCGCAGAAACGCCTCGATCGCCGCGCCGTCCGGGTGTCCGTCGAGACGGCCCGTGAACGCGACGCAATCCCGTCCGAGCGGAAACGACGCGCCGCCGATGAAGCCGTACGGAAATCCGTCCAGACGGATATGTCCCGGCGTGATGCGCAGCACGTCAAGCCCCGTACCCGCCGCACGCTGTGCTATGACATTGTCCGATGTGATGATCGCCCCGGCCGGGCCGATTGTCCCGTCGGGGTCGTTCGCACCGTCCGACACGACGCAGACGGCACAGCGCGTGTATCCCTGCGTCACGGCGATCGTTTCGCCCGTCAGATGCTTCGCGGCG
>CAJOFW010000152.1:8668-10913 GCA_905234005.1 uncultured Oscillospiraceae bacterium | reverse complement strand
CCCGTCGCCGTCGAGATGGCCGGGGTCATCAGGGAATACGGCTCCGGCGCGTACAAAAACCTTCTGCTGCACGTCTTCAGCGGCGAATCCGGCCACGACAAGCTTGTTTCGGTCTGTCGGGAGCTTTCCGCCTGCTGCGGAACGGAGCTTGTCGTGGGAACCATGTCCGCCGGGGAGATACTGAACGGCCGACTGATGGAACAGGGCATTCTCGTCAGCGCCCTGCTGTTTTGCGAGACGGACGTTCGCATTCTCCGCTTTGACGGCGTCAGGGGCCGTGAGGCGGAGACCGGGCGCACGATTTGCAGGACGCTGGACGACATTCCCCTTTTGAAGGGCGCGGAGCTGCTGCTGCCCGGCACCGAGGTGGACACCATGCCGCTGTTTCTCGAAATCGAGAAATGCCGCCGGGACATCCGCATATTCGGCGGCTTCGCCGGCGGGCACGCGCTGAACGCGCCGGAGCATTTCATATTCGACGCCGGCGGCGTTATGAACAACTCGATGCTGGTCGTGACCTTCGCCGGGGAGAGCCTTCACATCGACGCGGCGAAATCCATCGGCTGGGAGCCGCTCGGCATGCCCTTCCACGTCACAAGGGCCGACGGCAGGCACCTTGTGGAGCTGGACGGCAGGCCCGCCGCCGAAATCTACGAGAAATACCTCCAAATCGACCGTTCAAAGCACAACAACGCCGAGGACGCCTTTGAGTTTCCGATGCTCGCGATGTCGGGCGGCGACGCCCGTCTGCGGAGCATCAGCCGCATCGGCGAGGACGGCTCCATGGATTTGCACGGCTTTGTGACCGAGGGCATGGAGATGCAGCTCTCCTACGGCGACCCCACCGCCATTGTCGAGGCGGTCAACCGCCGTCTGGATGCCCTGCGCCGGTTCCGTCCCGAGGCGATCCTGCTCTATTCCTGCGTCGTGCGCAAGACGTTCTGGGAGTCCTTCGTGGATATGGAGATGATTCCCTTCGCCGAAATCGCTCCCGCCGGCGGCTTCCACACCTGGGGCGAGATCCTGCGCGAGGCGCACACCGGCGAGCTTGTGGAGCACAACATCACCCTGCTCTCGATCGGTATGCGGGAGGGCGACGCCCCCGGCGGCGAGCTGCCGTCCGTCCGCATCGACGACACGGTCCTGCGCGGGCAGGCGTCTCTCTTAAAGCGGCTGACGAGGCTCGTATACACGACGATGGACGAGCTGCAGAAGGTTCACAGCAGCCTGAGCCTTCTCAATCAGAAGCTGACCGTCATGGCCGAACGCGACGCCCTGACCGGCCTGTACAACCGGGGCCGGATCGAGGACATGATAAACGCCGCCCTCGAGCAGTCCGCCGCCGACGGCCGGGAGGTCTCCCTCATCATGGCCGACCTCGACCATTTCAAGAGGATCAACGACACCTTCGGCCACAACGCCGGCGACGACGTACTGCGCCGCGTCGCGGAGATCATGCGTTCCGTCACCGCCGACCGCGCCGGCGCGTGCGTCGGACGGTGGGGCGGCGAGGAATTTTTCATCCTGCTGCCCGACACGGGCAAGGCGGACGCCATGACCACGGCGACAAGGCTGAAGGACGCCGTGGCGGCGTATCCCTTCCCGGACGTCCACCGCCTGACCGTCAGCCTCGGCGTGATCACCGTCCGCGGCGCGAGGGATAAGAGGGACGTCTACACGAGCGTCGACGACGCCCTGTACGCCGCGAAGGTCGCCGGCCGCAACCGCGTCGTGCAGGCCCCCGTGCCGGCCTGACCGCCTCCCGCCGGAAGCGGATTTGTATCCGCCGGTATCGACAAATCGCCGCAAAACGCCGATGACCGCTCAGCGCGGTTCACCGGCGTTTTGCATTGCCATCCGTTCCGTCATGCGTTCCGTCATTCGGGTCATTCGGTATAAACAAAAATATATACCGAAACGTCCAAACAACTATTTCGATTTGCCCGCATGATCTGTTATAATGGGTTCAGTGAGCGGCAAATCCACGCTTTGAAACCCGCATTTTGAAATCCACTCTTTGAAGGGAGCTGCTATCATGTTCGACAATTTCAAAAACAAGGTTCTGTTCGTCACCGGCGCGGCGTCCGGCATGGGGCGGGCGGTGGCCGTCCGTTTCGGCTCGCTGGGGTGCAGGGTGGCCGTGGCCGCCCGGAAGCCCGACGCGGCATTGGAGACCGTCCGCCTCGTGGAGGAGGCCGGCGGCGAGGCCGTGTTCGTCCCCTGCGACGTGGCGGACGAGGCGTCC
>CAJOFW010000152.1:4406-8642 GCA_905234005.1 uncultured Oscillospiraceae bacterium | reverse complement strand
TCGATTGATTTCGCGTTCAACAACGCCGGCTGCGGCGCGGACGGCGTACACATCCCCTTCGCCCCGCTGACGGAGGTCACCGAGGCCGACTGGCTGAAGGTCATCGCGACGAATCTGACCGGTATGTTCCACTGCCTCAAATACGAGCTGATTGTGATGAACCGGCAGGGCGGCGGCGCGATCGTGAACACCGCCTCGATCGGCGGCCTGAAGATGGCCCCCGGCTTCGGCGCCTACGGGCCCTCGAAGGCCGGCGTCATCGCGATCACGCAGACAGCCGCCGTCGAGAACGCGAAAAACGGCGTCCGCGTAAATGTCATCTGCCCCGGCCCGACCGACGGCACCAACCTCATGGCGGACAGCAGGTCCTCCGGGGCGCAGGACACGGATTTCCTCGTCGAGCACGTCATCCCGATGGGCAAGCTCGGCACGACCTCGGACATCGCCGACGCGGTGACGTTCCTTTGCTCGGACATGGCGGGCCACATCACCGGCTGCGCCCTGCCCGTCTGCGGCGGGATGCAGATGTGACGCCCGCCGCCGCGAACGGCCATGGATCTCTTACAGCTCCAGTATTTCCAGACGATCGCCCGGCTGGAGAACCTCACAAAGGCGGCGGAGCAGCTATACGTCGCCCAGCCGAATCTCTCCGTCAGCATGAAGCGGCTCGAGGCGGATCTCGGCGTGTCGCTGTTTGAGCGCCGGCGGGGCCGCATCCGGCTCACGCCGACCGGGAAGCTGTTTCTGGCGCACGTCGATCAGGTGCTCGAGGATCTTGACCGGGGCGTATCTGCCGCACGCAGGATGGAGGAGAAATCGGCGGAGCGTGTCCGCGTCGCCAGCGTCATCATCGACCTCATGGGCAATCTGCTCGAGCTGTTTCTGCCCGACAACGCCGGCGTCGCCTTCGAGCACATCCACTGCCACAACGACGAGGTGCTCGAAAAGCTCCGGCGGGACGAGGCCGATTTCGGCTTCGTCTTCGGCGAGCCGGACGACGAGGGCATCGAGTACATCGAAATCGACCGCTGTGAACGCGTCGTCCAGCTCGCCGCGTCGCACCCGCTCGCAGGGCGCGGCGTGATCTCCCTGAACGAGCTGAATGGCGAGCGGCTGATATGTAACCTCGCCCGTGACGACCGAACGCTGCTCGACGGCCTGTTCCGGGCAAGGGCCCTGCATCCCGGCGTCTTCTACCGCTGCGACGACAACCGCGTTGAGGTCAGTATGCTCAGCGGCGGGGGCATATCCATCGCCCCGCTGTCGAACTATATCAAACTCAAAAGGGAATACCCCGCGCAGCCGCTTGCCTGTCTGCGCATCCGGGAGCCGCTGCCGGACGCCCGTCTCGGCATGGTGCGTCCGACAGGCCGTCACCTCTCCGCCGCGTCGCTGCAATTCTATCAGATGGTCTCCCGGTTCTTTGAACGGGAGAGACAGATACGGGACGCGTTTTTGCGGACAATGCCGGAACGCTGACGCTTCGGAGCACCGATTACCCCGCCCGCCGATTACCCGGGGCGCCGATTTTCAGGCACCGATTATTCGGCGCACAAACTGTCAATACGCTGCATACAGAAAGGAATATCGCGATGATACGTCACATTTCCATCTTCAAATTCAAGGAGACCGGCGACAACGGCAAGGGCAAGGCGGAAAACATCGAGACCGTCCGCGCCTGTCTCGAGAAGCTGCCGGCGCTCTACCCCGCGATGCGCGCCTGTCAGGTCGGCGTCGCCGTGCCGGGCGACGCGCCCCCGCTGCCGGACGGCGCCGGGCCTGTGTTCGGCGACCTTGTACAGATTTCCGACTACGATACGCCGGAGGACGCCGCCGGCTTCCCGCCCTCGAAGGCACACATGGATCTCGTAATGCTGTCCGACCCGATGCTGGAGAGCGTCACGGCCATCGACTTTGTATTCTGAGCGCATACGCTCAGGGAGAACGCGATCATGCTGAAAAACGACCTCTACCCCCATGTGTTCCGGCCGCTCAAAATTCGCGGCCTGACCCTCAAAAACCGCCTCGAGTACGCCCCGACCGTCGTGCTCAAATGCTCGCCCGAGGGCGACGTCACGCAGGAGATGCTCGATTACGTCGCCTGGCAGGCGGATATCGGCGTGGGGTATCTCACCATCGGCAACACGCCGGTCGTCCACGCCGATTCCAGCGCCTGGACGTGCGAGCTGAACGTCACCGCCGACCGGTGCATCCACGGCATCGAGCAGATGGTCCGCACCGCCCGGGAGCACGGCGCGGAGATGAGCATCGAGCTTGCCCACGCCGGACGCGGCTCGAGCCACGATCCGGCCGTCCCGGCGCTGGCTCCGTCGGACGTGCCGCTCAACGGCGGCCCCCTCGGACACATCAAGCCCATGAACCGGCAGGATATGGACTACATCAAGAGCCGGTATGTGGACTGCGCCGTCCGCTGCCGGAACGCCGGCCTGCGGATGCTGATGATCCACTGCGCCCACAACAACCTGCTGGCGCAGTTCATCTCCCCCGCCTCGAACCACCGCACCGATGAATACGGCGGCAGCCTCGAAAACCGGATGCGTTATCCGCTCGAGGTGCTGCGGGCCGTCCGCGAGGCGGTGCCGGACATGGTCATCGAGTGCCGCGTCTCCGCCCAGGAGGACACGCCGGACGGCTTGCAGCTCGAGGAATCGCTGCAATTCATGGAGCGGGCGCAGGAGTACGTGGACATCATACACATCTCCCGCGGCAACATCTTCTTCAACTACGGCTCAACCTTCACGATTCCGACGTATTTCAAGGGCCGTCAGCTAAACGTCGCCTTCGCCGCCGAGGCGAAAAAACGCCTGCGCATCCCGGTCGCCGTCGTCGGCAACATCACGTCGCTGGCCGAGGCGGAGGAGATCATCGCGGGCGGCAAGGCGGATATCGTCGTCATGGCGAAGGCGTACATGGCCGACGACGACCTGATACACAAATCCGTCCGGGGCCGCGCCGACGAGGTGCGCCCCTGCACCCGCTGCGACTGGTGCGGCAACGCGAACAACTTCGGCACCTCCATGCGCTGCGCCATCAATCCGATGCTCGGGAAAAAGCTCGACCTCGCGGCGCTGGCGAGGTCGAAGAAAAAGGTCATGGTCATCGGCGGCGGCGCGGCGGGCATGACGGCGGCGCAGACCTGCGCGAAGATGGGCCACGACGTGACGCTGTACGAGAAATCCGACAGGCTGGGCGGCCTCCTGAACATCGCCGCCGCGGCGGAATTCAAGACGTATATGCGGCTGTATCTCGACTGGACCGTCCGTGAGACGGAGAAGTGCGGCGCGAAAATCGTATACAACACCGAGGTCACGCCGGCGCTTGTGGAGGCCGAAAACCCGGACGCCGTCATCGTATCGACCGGCTCGGATTTCGCCCATCCGCCCATCCCCGGCATCGACGGGCCGAAGGTCGTGCCCGTGGAGGACTGCGAAATGCACACAAAACCCGTCGGACAGAGGGTCGTCGTCTGCGGCGGCGGCATCGTCGGGCTGGAGTGCGCCGTCATGCTCGGCATGGAGGGGAAGGATGTGACCGTGCTGGGCCGTCCGCCGGTGGAGAAATGGGCGGCGGAGATGCCCGTATTCAACCACATCGAGCTGAACCACCAGCTCGACAAATACGGCGTGAAGCGGTTCGGCGGCGAGACCGTCACGGCGTTTGCCGAGGACGGCGTACACACCGCGTCGGGCGCCGTCTACGAGGGCGACACCTACGTTCCGGCCCTCGGCGTGACGGCAAACCGCAGGCTTGCCGACGAGCTGCTGGCCCGGTATCCCGAGGGCGTATACGTCGTGGGCGACTGCGTGAAAAACGGCGGCACCCTCGGCGACGCGAACAACGAGGCGTTCCACGCCGCGATATCCATCCGCTGACGGAGACAGCCGGACGCCGGCGGCAGAATGTACGGCGCGGACTGTACGGCGTCAGAACCGCGCCGCGTGACCGTACTTCCGTTTCAAGACGATCGACAGCGCGTAAAGCGCCGCGCCCCATGCGGCGATCCACGCGAAATCCGCCCAGAGGGGGATATCGAATACCGGCGCGGGATAGCTGAACCCGGCGGAGTATGCCGTCATATCCCCCTCCGTTCCCCAGTCCACGGTCAGCGTATAGCGCCCGGGCCAGAGGAAACGATGCATCCTCTCGTTCTCCGACGCGGACAGAACGCCGGCTGCAATGATCGCGCCCTCTCCGTTCGTGACGGTATACGGCGCC
>CAJOFW010000152.1:0-4392 GCA_905234005.1 uncultured Oscillospiraceae bacterium | reverse complement strand
CCGGCTCCGGTGCTTCCGGGTCGAATGCGTCCGACGCGGTGAAATCGGCCCAAATCGCGTAGACGTCCGGCAGCTTTACGGTCAGGGTAACGCTCTGTACGCCGACGGCGGGCGGCGTTGTCCGCGCCTCTCCCGCTCTCGCGCCGATGAACACGAAGGACAGGGCAAACAGCAGGATGATCGGAACCCACGCGTACCGCCAGAGATGAAACCGGTATTTCTTCGGAACGCAGCGCACACGCCCAAGCCGCCGGCAGCGCAGGACGCTGACGAGCCCCACAAGGAGCATCGCCGCCGTTTCGAGAAAAGCCGACATGCACGGACCGATCAGGAGCAGGGACGGCAGCAGAAAGATCACCGACAGATTGACCTTCAGGTTCACGGAGCGCTTCATGTCCCGGAAGCTCGGCTCGTCGGTGTAAAGAAGGTACTCGTCCTCCGAAAGCGCCGGATCAGCGGGCTTGCGGAAATAATACCAATTCCCCCGATGGGTCACGAACGTCCAGCCCTGATCGGCAAATTCCGCACGATACCGGCTGAATTCTCCGACCGACAGATCCTGATAGTCGATGGCGTAACGGTATACGACGCTGTCGTCCCGGACATATTTCTGCGAAAACCACCGCATATCCGTGTCGGCGAGCTGCCAGCCCTTTTCGGACATCTCGTTCAGAAGGCCCAGCTCCTCGTCGAAGGCCGAAGCGTCGAAGATGCGAAAAACGGTTTTTGTCGTTTTCATGTCACTCCCCCCTTCAATACCAGCTCCGCCACGTCCGTCAGATGCCGCAGACGGGCGGCCTCGCCCAAAAGCACATCCCGCCCCGCGTCCGTCAGCCGGTACATCCGCCGCCGGGAAAAGCCGCCGTCCTCCGGCGGCTGCTCCTCGATCCAGCCCTTTCGGATCATGTTTCCCGCCGCGCCGTACATCGTGCCGGAGCCGAGGCGCACATGCCCGGCGGAGAGTGCCAGCGTCTTCTGCATGATGCCGTAACCGTGGTTCGGCCCGTCGTACAGGCAGAGAAGGATGTAAAAATAGCTCTCGGTCAGCGGCTCAAAGCTGTCCGCCATACTGCATCGCCTCCGTATATGTCGTGACACGACATAGGTTGATTATATCGTATCACGACATATATCGTTTGTCAACATGAAATCGAACGGCTGTCGCTGTGATTCCAAAAGTATCAAAAAGAACTTTGTATTCGCTCGAAAAGGCAGCAATTCCAAGGCTTTGCGCCCGGTAACGAAACAGAGCTTTTAATTTGAGAACAGTATGAAAGGTACTGGCTAACAAGGGCACAGGGAGTGCAAACGCTCCCTGTGCCCTGTCTTGCGTTGTATTGTCCTGCGGCGCCGCATTGGCGGCGCCTATGAGGTTATTATTTCCCCGCCAGCACCATGGCGTCGATGGTTCCCTGCATCGTGAGACCGGCCGGTTCGCCGGCTACGTGGTGGTCGTCCCAGCTCCAGGCGAAGAAGGAATCGACGCCCATCATATCCAGCGCCACGCCGTCGTTCATGGAGATGAGCACGCTGGAATCCGTATCGGCGGAGCCGTGGCAGTTGTGCACCCATGCGGGCAGCTCCGTGCGCGGGTCGAGGATGTAGTTCAGCGGGTTATAGAGATATACGATGTTATTGCCGTACTTGTCGCCCGCGAGCACCTGTTCGATGTCGGCCTTGTACGCGGCGTACAGCTCCTCGAAGGTCGCGGCCTCGGCGTCCGTGCCGTCGTAGGCGGCGGCGAGGTCGTCGTAGTATTTGTCAAACACGTTCAGTACGTGGATATCCCAGTGCCGGAAATCCTGATCGAAGTCGCCGAACACCTGATTCTCCGCCTGCCCGAGGTCGAGGTCGTCGAAGCTGGGATTCGTCTTGCTGCGGCCGCGGTAGACCATGAAATCCGCGATATCGAAGTCGACGGCATACACGCCGTCCCCGTCGACGGTCGCCGTGACCCATTGGGTCAGATCCTCGCCCGTGCCGGTATCGGCGGCGGCGTTGTTCTCGGAGGCATAGCCCTCGGTCGCGCCGGACGGCTCGCCGCTCATCTCACCGGAGCCTGCGTAATCGCCGTGCAGATACGCCTCGGCATAGCTCTCGCCCTCGTAGGCGAACACCCAGTCCTGCTCCGATTCGGGCATATTGTTGAGGTGCCACGCGAGCTGCTCCTCGGCGACCTTCTCCATCAGCTCCACATACGTGCCGCCCCAGGTGTCGGACGCGGCGTCGTACTCGATGGTCAGCGCCTCGCGGACGCCGTCGCCGTCGATGTCATAGGTAAGGCCCCGGGCGTTGATGTAGTCCATGTACTCCTCCGCCTCGCCCTGGCTCAGAAGCTGGCGGAACGCGGAATATTTCGTGACGAGGGCGTCGTCCCTCGCAAGGCCGCTCTCGAACTCATAGGCCATGTTGGCCTCCTCGAGGTTCGTGATCGCGCTGTACGGGCACGCGCCCCAGATGGCGTCGGATATCTCCACGACGTTCCCGCTCTCGTCCGTGCAGCGCATGATCGCGCCGGATTCCTCGAGGTACGGGAAGAAATCGGGGTTGTTGCCCGTAGCGGCCAGCATCATGCTGTGCGCGCCGCCGCCGGAGCCGCCCGTCGATACGATGCGGTCGGCGTCGCCGCAGATGTTCCCGAGGGCGATGTTGTACTTGAGCCAGCGGACGCACGCCTTCTGGTCGACGAGGCAGTACGGCGCGTCGCCGCAGTAGTATTTCTCCCCGTTGGCGTCAACAGCGGAGAGGCTCTTGCCCCGGTTGCCGCAGGCGACGTTGATGTAGCCGTAACCGACATAGCCGGCCCCGGCCTTCCCGGTCGTCCCGGCGGAGTACCCCGCCGCGCCGGTGTTCACGATGATCGGCGCGGTGGCGGCGGTATACGTCACGCCGTTCGGGTTCCGGAATTCGTAGTCATAGTCGAATGCGAGGCTGCCGTCGTCGTTCATGGCCTTCACGTAGTACGCCGGAATCGCCACGGACAGGCCCTGATAGTCCGCAAGCTCGGGCTTTGCGACCTCCACGACCGGCGAGAGGATATACGCGGCGCTGTCGCCGGAGCCGGAGAGCGTCCATGTATACGTCATGTTATCGAGGTCGAGGACGGAGGCAATCTGTTCGTCGGTCAGCGTGCGTTCAAACTTGCAAACGCGCTCGATCCAGTCGAAGAGGTCGCCGCTGTCGATCTCCGCGTCGCCGTGGGGCTGTCCCCACGCCAGCGCGAAATCGACCGCCGCGTCGGAATTTGTGCGGATGAAGGCGGCCAGATCAGCGCTCTCCGCGATGGAGGCGAACTGGTCGTTCGTGCCCGTGCGGATGCGGAAGAACGGGGCGACGTCGCTGCCGTCCATGTGCAGAAGCGGATTGATGAGGGACACCTCGTCCGCGATCGTCTCCGCGCCGGTGTAGGCGGCGGTCATGTCGGCGTCCCAGCCGTCAAGGCCGTCGTATTTGCCGGAGGCGATGAGAGTTTGCAGCGTGACGTCGTAGTGCCGGGGCGTGCCTGTCTCGTCGGCAAACAGCGCGTTGCAGGCGTCCGCGAGCCCGGGATCGTCAAACACCGGCGGCGCGGAGACGCGGCTGTGGAAATTCTCCGTGAACGCGTCGAGGCCAGTCATGGTCACGGCGCAGCCGTCCGCGTAGGTCACGATGGTGCTCGGGCCGGTGCTGGCCCTGGCGTAGGTGTATGCCACGCTCACCCAGTCCTCCGCCGCGTTCAGCTCGTCGATGTACGCCTGCACGGCGTCCTCGTCGATGTAGGTGTACGGACTCATGCCGGACACCGTGACGGAGAAGGTCTTCTCAAGATAAGCGGCGAGAGAATCCGCCAGAACAGCGAGGATGTAATCATAATAGCTGCCGGCGCGCAGACCGTCCAGCGTCAGCGTCTCGCCGTCCGGGGCGAGGCCGAGGCCGTTAATGTAGTCGGCGAAGGCCGCCGCGAGATCGTCGCTCATGGCCCTCTGCGCCTCGTTCAGCGCCGAAGGCTCGCCGCTGCCAAGACCGGTATAGGCGTCGTTGTCGTGGTAGAACCACTCATACGCCATGTTCTGGTGCTCAAAATCGGTGATCGGGCAGTAGCACTGGGCGGCGTAGATGTCGTCACGCACGGTCATGACCGCGCCGATCTCCGCGAGATACGGGTCATAGACAGGATTGTTCCCGGTCGCGCCCAGCGCCGCGGACAGCGCGCCGCCGGCGCTGCGGCCCGTGGAGACGATGCATTCGGCGTCGCCCGCCAGTGTGTCGTCATTATACCGCAGGAAGCGAACGACCGCCTTGAGATCGACAAGCCCGGCGGCGAAGCGGCCGGCATAAACGCCGTCCTCCGTGACCGTATCCCGTCCCCGCACGCAGGGGCAGACGACCACATAGCCCTTCTCAAGATATGAG
>CAJOFW010000151.1 GCA_905234005.1 uncultured Oscillospiraceae bacterium | reverse complement strand
TTGGCGGCGGCATCGTCGGCGGATATGAGGCCATGACCGCTTACGGTCTGCCATTTTTGGTTCAGTATGCACGAGCATATCACGATGGTTCGGTCCTTGTGCTCGGCAGCGGGGAGGATTGCGACGAACTCCGGCGCATATCCGCCTGCTGGCAGGATGTATTCGACGGCGAACGGGTACGCACGGCGTCGTATGACGAGCTTGCAGCCGAGCCGTCGCCGTTCTGCGACGCGGACTGGGATTTATTGCTTATGATCGAACCGGAGGCATCCTTTCCCCCGGCCTCCGCCGATGCACTCACGGCGTTATCCTCCCTGCGGGCCGCCTGTAAAATTGCCTTTTTCCGCCGCGTTCTATGGGACGAGCCTGTCTGGGTATCGTCCGCCTCCGCCGTGCTCGGCTGCGGCGACAGTCGGGAGCTGCTGAAGCTGCTCGTAATCGATGGACACGACCCGAAACCGCTTCCCCGGCCCTATCATTTTTCCGAAAAGCCGCCCGCAGCGTCGGAACTGCCCGCAGAGGCAGAATCATCTGCAACAGCAGAATTGCTCGAAGAGGTGGAAACGATTGTTTCGGTAAAACCGCCCGTTGCGGCTGAACCACCCGCAGCGGCAGACCCGCTGCCGTCTCCGGAACACGCCGAGCAACGCGGGTATATGCCGCCCGCTGTTTCCGATTTTCCGTCTGCGGTTCCGAATACGACCATGCCGCCCATGGAGGCGTCGTCCTCCGACGTGCCGATACCGCGCAAAGAGGTTGCGACGACGCATGCAGAAGCCGGCATATCCGACGATGATGAGGGCGGGGCGGCGCTCACGTTGGACATGGAAAAGATCGCCATGCTGCGTCAATCCTCCGACCGGCTCATCGACGTCGTGAACGCGTTTCACGACTCGACCGACGCGTTGGATGAAGCAGAGGATGAGGAGCCGGAGGAGACAGAGCCGGTGGAAGCGGACGGTTCGGTCTTCCCCGCAATCACGGAGGCCGAAGACGAGTGGGACGCATTTTTTGCCCTCGTTCACGAGAGGCGCAGCATTCCTGCGCTGATGGCGCTTGCAAAGGGCGCCGAGGCGCTGCGCGAATACGCGCGGCAGACACGCGAAATACCGGAGCTGCTGCTGGACGGTCTCAATGAAATGGCCGTGGACACCATCGGCGATATCATAGCGGACGAGAACGGCATTACAGAGGATTATCGGGACGAGATAAACAACCGCCTGACAAGGGAGTAAAAAGAGATTATGAAAAAGATACCCCGGCGTCATGCCAGTGTGATTCTGCGGTCGATCGGCGCGGGCGTCGTGCCGACCATCGGACTTGAATACATAGCCGTCGGCCGCAAGGCGGAGATGGAGGCGATCCTCGGCGACCTGCTCGATATCGAAGCGGGCGGCGGTGCCTTTCGCTTCATCGTGGGCCGTTATGGGAGCGGAAAGAGCTTCATGCTGCAATTGACGCGCAACAGCGCCATGGCACGAGGCTTTCTGGTGGCGAACGCGGATCTCAGCCCGGAGCGGCGTCTGACCGGCGCGAAGGGTCAGGGACTGGCGCTGTATCGCGAGCTCATGGCAAACCTCTCCTCCAAGGCCCACCAGGAGGGCAACGCGCTGGAAAGTGTGCTGCAGCGGTGGATCAAAACCGTCCAGAGCGAGGTCGAGGCGGCCGGCTGCGGCACCGACGACCCCGCGTTCCCTGATGAGGTCAGGAAGGGCATCCTCCAAACGGCCAATGATATGCAGGAATATATCTACGGCTACGATTTTGCCCACGTCCTGCTCAAATACTGGGACGGCTATCGCACAGAACAGGACGAGCTGCGGCAGAGTGCGCTGCGATGGCTGCGCGGCGAGTACGTAAAGAAGACGGACGCCCGGGCGCTCGGCGTCTCACAGATCATCACGGATGAGACGTGGTATGAGGCCGTCAAGCTGCTTGCTCGTCTCTCCAAAAAGCTGGGCTATGCGGGTCTGATCATTTTAATCGACGAAAGCGTCAATCTGTCCCGCATTTCCAATCGCATCGCCCGTGAGAACAACTATGAAAAGCTCCTCACCATGTTCAACGACGTCATGCAGGGCAGAACGCAGAATCTGGGCTTTTTCATCGGCGGAACACCGGAATTTGTCGAGAATGACCGCCGGGGACTGTACAGCTATGAGGCCCTGCGATCCCGCCTGCGCCCCTCCCGGCTGGCGAAGGACGGCGTGGTGGACTTTTCCGGGCCGATCATCCGACTGGAAACGCTGAACAACGAGGAATTATACCTGCTGCTTGAGCGGCTGCGGGATGTTTTCTGCAGCTATCACAAAATCAGCTCCATTCTGACGCAGGAACAGATGATCGCGTTTATGGGGACGGCGACGGGCAGAATCGGGGCGGACGCACTGCTGACGCCCCGGGAGATATCCCGCGAGTTTGTCTCGCTCATGTGGATGCTTCAGCAGAACCCCGGCATGTCATACGAAACCATTGACGTCGAGCAGCGGCTGCAAAGCCCGAAAACCGACCCGGATGCCCTGGACGACGACAAATACGCGATTTTTGATCTCTGATCTATGAATCCTTGAACTATGAATTCGAACCCGTTTTTCAGACTGGCGCCGTTCATTCAGGAATACATCTGGCGTCATAACTGGGATGAGCTGCGTGATGTGCAGGTACGTGCCATCGACGCCATCCTTGATACACCCGGCCATGTGCTTATATCGGCCGGTACGGCCTCCGGCAAAACGGAGGCCGCTTTTTTTCCGATGCTGACGCTGCTTTCCGAGCAGAGGCCGGAGTCGTTCGGAATATTGTATATCGGGCCGCTGAAGGCACTGATCAACGATCAGTTTGAGCGCATTTCCGATCTGCTGGATGCGTCGGGCTTCCCGATATTCGCCTGGCACGGGGACAGGGCGCAGGCGGAGAAAAACCGCGCCGTTACGCGGCCATGCGGCGTGCTGCAAATCACGCCGGAGGCCCTTGAGGGGCTTCTGATGAACCACGCCGGCGATGCCGTGCTTTACGACTATCTCTATCGGGAATCCAAAAACACAAAATGCCTGATTTTCGCAGATGGCCGCAGCGAAACCGAACGTGTGGTGCTGGAATTGAGCGGCCGGGCCAATTCGAACGGGGAACCCGATATCTTCCGTGTGCATCACGGCAGCGTTTCAGCCGCGTCACGGACAGAATCGGAGCGGGCGCTGCGTGATTCCGACGGGCCGAATGTCGTCGCCGCGACAAGCACGCTGGAGCTTGGCATAGATATCGGCGGACTTGACCGCGTCATCCAGCTCGGTGCGCCGTGGTCATGCTCGAGCTTTGTGCAGCGCCTTGGGCGTGTCGGAAGACGCGGCACGGCAGCAGTCATGCTTTTCGCGACGCATGACAGCGGATATGGGATAGATGATATAGATGGTTTTAATACTGTTCTCCGATTAAAAGCTTCGTCTCGTTACCGGGCGCAAAGCCTTGGAAACGCTGTCTTTTCGAAGCGAATACAAAGTTCTTTTTGCTGCTTTTTCTTTCAGGAAAAAGCAGCAGCTTTATCTGCCTGTTCAGCCGCCTGACGTATCGCCGCCTCCGCTTTCTGCCGGTTGGCCTCGATAAATACTCTCAATAAAATATCTGCGGTAGCTTCCACCGTGTTGGGGTTGTGGAAGCGATAGTGGAGTTTTTGCTCTTTCACGGTGGCCTACCTCCCTTCATGGTCGCTTCAATATATGAGCAGGAAACAACTGTTTATGAATGGAGATGCCGTGTCACCGGGCCACGATCAGAATAATACTCCACTTCGTTCAGAAAACTGGCAAACAGCTTTTCTACGAAATCCATCTGATTAGAAAACGCGCCCTCAATAATTTCGTCCCGGATGATCGCCATGACGGAAGCAAAATCACATCTCTGCATGATCGTTGCCCTCCTGGTTTTTATACTGTTCTCCAATGAAAAGCTCCGTTCCGCGCCCGGTAACGAAACGGAGCTTTTCATTGGAGAACAGTATAATATCCCCCCTGCGACCCGGCCGGAACAAAATCTTCTCGCAGGCATTGCTCGAAGATTTCGTCTCACCCTCTTGCGGACAGCCGCCTGTCTCTGCCTGTGCGCAGGGCGATCCCGTCCGCTGCCATACTTTTTCTTGAAAGAAAAAGTATCAAAAAGAACTTTGTATTCGCTTCAAAAAGACAGCGTTTCCAAGACTTTGCGCCCGGTAACGAAACGGAGCTTTTCATTGGAGAACAGTATAACATACTGGACCTTGCAAGCAAGATCGTGTGCCACGGGAACAGCCTGTTCCCATTGGATTCCCTCGGGTTCCGAAGCCAGTGGATATCCAAATTGCTCGTTCCGCAATTTGTCCCCGGCTCCGGAAATGCAAAAAGCTCCATCTTCCATCTGCAGGCATGGATGAAAGATGGAGCTTTTTGCCGTGCTTCGGTTTTCTGTTTTTGCCCGGAAGCATCGCCGGACAAAACCAAAACCTCGCGCATCGCTGCGGCGGGACGAGAGAGACAATGGAAAGGACCGGCAGTTGCCCGCCGGCCCTTGTCGTTGTTTCCTTGTTTATTGCGGCGTGACCACGATATCGCCCGTCCAGCTTCCGCCGGCGGTCGCGTCCACCGCTGCGCCGTCGACCGTGACGATTCCGTTCACGACGGAGCTTCCGTCCACGGTGAGGCTCGTGAGATAGCTTACGCCGGTGACGTTCCAGACGGAGCCGTTCGCGAGGCTCACGATGACGCCGTTGTTCACCGCCGGGCAGGGGGTGTTCACCAGCACGCCGAACATGCGGTAATCCTCCTCGCTGATGTACAGCTCGTCCTTCAGGTGGTCGGAGGAGGACGAGGTGATCACGCCGGTGACGAACGTGCCGTCGAAGTTCAGGGCCATATTCAGCTCGCCGCCGGTCTTTGTATAGCCGATGGCGTTGTAGAAGTCGCCCTCCAGCTTCATGCCCGTGAAGGTCGATACCGCCGCGTTTTCAGCAGAGGTCACGTCAAAGCCTTCGTCCCGGACGGGGTCCTCGGTCGGCTCGGTGTAGGGGTTGCCGGTGGGGCCGGGGTCGTCGCTGTCCATGACCTGCATGAGGATGCCGTTGTCCGCGACGATGCTCGCGCCCTCGGAGCCGTCCACGGTGAGGGCGATCTTCTGGCCCTTGTTCAGGAAGAAGGTCTCGCCGGTGTGGATATCCGTGTCGCCGGTGATGTCCACGGAGCCGGAGCCGGTGCACATGATGCCGAAGCGGCGGGAGCTGATGGTGCTGCCCTGCTCGGGAAGGGCGTCCA
>CAJOFW010000150.1 GCA_905234005.1 uncultured Oscillospiraceae bacterium | reverse complement strand
TCGGTAACCAGTTGTGAATCCAAAGGAGGATATAGTCAAAACAAGGTTATTGGCAGATCATAAGACAGGCGGCGGCTCCTTATGGGGCCGCCCCTTTTTTAGCTTCGGCTGCGCGGGCTTTTTCACGCCCGTACAAACCGGGTATTGTGAAAACTCTCCGGGTTTGGTATAATACGGCTGACAGCGGCGGTTGTCCGGCCGCTGAATCGGAAGGAGACTCACCACACCATGAAACTCGGAATCGTTGGCCTGCCGAACGTAGGCAAGAGCACGCTGTTCAACGCCCTGACAAACGCGGGCGCGGAGTCCGCGAACTATCCGTTCTGCACGATCGACCCGAACGTCGGCGTCGTCGCCGTGCCGGACGAGCGGCTTGATTTTCTCACGAACCTCTATAACCCGAAGAAGACGACCCCCGCCGTCATCGAATTCGTCGACATCGCCGGCCTCGTGCGCGGCGCGAGCCGGGGCGAGGGCCTCGGCAACAAGTTTTTGGCGAATATCCGCGGCACCGACGCGATCGTCCACGTCGTCCGCTGCTTCGACGACGCGAACATCATCCGCCACGAGTGCTCGACCGACCCCGCCGGGGACATCGAGACGATCAACCTCGAGCTTGTCATGGCCGACATCGAAATGGTGCAGCGCCGCTTCGACAAGGCGCAGAAGAACCTCAAGTCCGGCGATAAGAAATACGCGAAGGAGGCCGCGCTGATGGAGCGCCTGCTCGCGTGGCTCAACGAGGGCCATTCCGCCCGCAGCTTCGAATGCGATAAGGACGAGGCCGCGATGGTCGCCGAGTCCGACCTCATCAGCCTCAAGCCCGTCATCTACGCCGCGAACATGGACGAGGACGGCTTCGCGAACGCGGAGCAGAGCGAATATTACCGCGCCGTCCGCGCCATCGCCGACGCGGAGGGCAGCACGGTTCTGCCCGTGTGCGCCCGGTTCGAGCAGGACATCGCCGAGCTGGAGGATCCGGACGACCGGGAGATGTTCATGGAGGAGCTGGGCATCCGCGAATCCGGCCTCGAACGCCTGATCAAGTGCTCGTATGACCTCCTGGGGCTGATATCCTTCCTCACCTGCGGCGAGGACGAATGCCGGGCCTGGACGATCACAAGGGGCACGAAGGCCCCGCAGGCGGCCGGCAAGATCCACACCGATTTCGAGCGGGGCTTCATCCGCGCAAACGTCATCGCGTTCGACGACCTGCGCGCCTGCGGCAGCGAGGCCGCCGCCCGGGAGAAGGGACTTCTGCGCGCCGAGGGCAAGGAGTACGTCATGCGCGACGGCGACGTGGTGCACTTCCTGTTCAATGTCTGACGCGCCCGGGCGCATAAGCTGGCTCGACGGCTGGCGCGGCGCGGCGCTGTATCTGATGATCGTGTACCACCTGCTGTTCGACTGCGTGCTGTTCGGCTGGCTGCCGTACGGCCTTCTCTCGACCGCGCCGATGGTGCTGTTCGAGCGCGTCATCGCGTTCTCGTTCATCCTCTGCGCCGGCGTCAGCGCGACGCTGAGCCGCTCGAACGTCCGGCACGGCCTCATCACGCTCGCCGCCGGCGGCGTCGTGACGGCGGCGTCGTTCGCGGTCGGCGCGCCGATCCGGTTCGGGGTGCTGCAGTTTCTCGGCCTTGCGATGCTGATCTATGCCGCGCTCGAGAGGCCGCTTGAGCGCGTACCGGAGCGCATCGCGCCCGCGCTCTGGGGCGGGCTGTTCATCGCCGCCCGGCTCGTGACGGATCGGGTGACCGTGCCGGTTCGGTGGCTGTTCTGGCTCGGGCTTCGGTACGACGGGTTTGTGTCGTTCGACTATTTCCCGCTGCTGCCGTTTATCTTCGTGTTTTTCCTCGGCGTCTGGATGGGCCGTCTGGCGCGAAAACGCGGCGACGCCTTCCCGCTCGCCGGAAAAACCGCCCCGCGCTGGCTGACGTGGCCCGGCCGGCGTTCGCTCGCGATCTATCTTGCGCACCAGCCGATCCTGTACGGCGCGTGCCTGCTTGTATATCTCATCGCCTGAGCGCGTATGCAGAAGCGTATGCAGAAGCGTATGCAGAATATGCCCCAATTATGCAAAATGCGCCTTGAAAACCGGGGCGTGTTTTGCTATGATACAACTTATGATTGATTTTGATACGATCCGCGATCCGGCGTTTGTCCGAACGCTGGACAGCGCACAGCTCGAGGAGCTGTGCCGGGACATCCGCGGCTTTCTCATACAGCGCATATCCGAGAGCGGGGGACACCTCGCCTCGAACCTCGGCGCGGTCGAGCTGACGGTGGCGCTCCACCGCGTCTTCGATACGAGCCGCGACAGGCTTGTCTTCGACGTCGGCCACCAGTGCTATACGCATAAGATCCTCACCGGCCGCGCCGCGGGCTTTCGCGGCTTCCGTGAGCTGGGGGGCATGTCCGGCTTTCCGAAGCCGGAGGAGAGCGGCCACGACGCGTTCGTCGCCGGGCACGCCTCCAATTCCATCTCCGCCGCCCTCGGCATCGCCCGCGCCCGCACGGCGCTCGGTGAGGATTACGACGTCGTGGCCGTCATCGGCGACGGCGCTCTCGGCGGCGGCCTCGCTCTCGAGGGGCTGTCCGACGCCGGCAACAGCGGCGTGCCGCTCATTATCGTCGTGAACGACAACGGCATGTCCATCAACCGCGCCGTCGGCGGGTTTTCCGACTCGCTCACCCGTCTGCGCGCCCGGCCTGCGTACATCCGCTTCAAGCACCGGTACCGCCGCCTCGTCCGCGACAGGCTGCCCGCGCTGTACCGGTTCACGCACCGCGTCAAGGACAAGGTCAAGGCCCGGGTCATGCCGGAGAATATGTTCGACGACCTCGGCTTCGACTACATAGGCCCCGTCGAGGGCCACGACATCGCGAAGGTGGAGGCCGCCCTCCGCTGGGCGCGGGCGCAGGGTACGCCGTGCATCGTCCACGTCATCACGCAGAAGGGGCGGGGCTACACCCCGGCGGAACGGTCGCCGGAGCGCTTCCACGGCGTCGGCGCGTTCGACCCCGTGAGCGGCGAGCCGGACGGCGGCGGGGGCGAGGATTTCTCCGCCGTCTTCGGCGAGACGCTGACCGCCCTCGCCGGAGAGGACGGCCGCGTCACCGCGATCACCGCCGCCATGACCGAGGGCACCGGCCTTTTGGGCTTCAAGGACGCGTGGCCGGCGCATTTCTACGACGTAGGCATCGCGGAGGGGCACGCCGTCACGATGGCGGCGGGCATGGCGTCCCGGGGGCTGATACCCGTGTTCGCGGTGTATTCGACATTCCTGCAGCGGGCCTACGATATGCTCATCCACGACGCGGCGCTGATGGGTCTGCACGTCGTCCTCGGCGTCGACCGCGCCGGCATCGTCGGCCGGGACGGGCAGACGCATCAGGGTACGTTCGACGCGTCGTTCCTCGCGACCGTGCCGGGCATGACGGTCTACGCCCCGTCCAGCTTCGCGGAGCTGCGTTCGATGCTTCGCCGCGCCGTGCTCGAGGACGACGGCCCCGTCGCCGTGCGCTACCCACGCGGCGGCGAGGGGGATTATCGGGCCGACGCGTCGGAGGCGGCGTGTACGGTTCTGCGGCCGGGGACGGACGTGACGCTCGTATCCTACGGCATCGAGATAAACAGCGCCCTCGCCGCCGCGTCGATCCTCGCGGAGCGCGGCGTGGACGCGGAGGTTCTGAAGATAAACCGCCTGACGCCGCTCGACTGTACCGCCGTGCTCGCGTCCGTGCGGAAGACGGGCGTGTTCGTCGCGGCGGAGGACGTATGTCGTCCCGGCTGCGTGGGGGAGAGGCTTCTCGCCGCCATCGCGGAGGCCGGCTGTCCCATCCGGGCGGCGAAGCTCATAAACCTCGGCGACGGCATCCTCGCAAACGGCGCCCCCGAGGCGCTGCGGGCGCTGACCGGTCTCGACGGCGAGGGCATAGCCCAAACCGTATGCGGGGTATGGGAGATGTACCATGGGAAAAGAGAGACTTGACGTGCGCGTACACGCGCTCGGCCTCGCCGAGAGCCGGGAGAAGGCCCGCGCCCTCATCATGGCCGGCTCCGTCTACGTCGACGGACGACGAAGCCGGGCACGCCGGTCGCCGCCGACGCGGCCGTGGAGGTGCGCGGCGAACGCCTCCCGTACGTGAGCCGGGGCGGCCTCAAGCTCGAGAAGGCGCTTGACGAATTCGCCGTCGACCCGGCGGGGCTTGTCTGCGTGGACTGCGGCGCCTCGACCGGCGGGTTCACGGACTGCCTCCTGCAGCGGGGGGCAAGGCACGTCTACGCGGTGGACGTGGGCTACGGCCAGCTCGCCTGGAGCCTGCGCACCGATGAACGTGTCACGGTCATGGAGCGGACGAACGCCCGGAGCCTCACGCCGGAGATGTTCCCGGAGCGGATGGAGCTTGCGGTCATGGATATGTCGTTTATCTCCCTGCGCCTTGTGCTGCCCGCCGTGCGCGGGCTGCTCACGGAGACGGGGCAGGTCATATGCCTTGTGAAGCCGCAGTTTGAGGCCGGCCGCGAGAAGGTCGGCAAAAAGGGCGTCGTGCGCGACCCCGCCGTGCACCGGGAGGTGCTGGAGGATTTCGTCGCGGCCGTCGGGCCGCTGGGCTTTTCGCTTGCCGGACTGACGTTCTCGCCCGTCCGGGGGCCGGAGGGCAACATCGAATACCTCGCCTGGCTGCGTGTCGGCGGCGAGAGCGTCCCCGCCGACTGCGCGGACGTCGTCCGCCGCTCCCACGAGGCGCTGGAGCGATAAGCGATAGGGGAGTGATCCTGTGAAACGAGTCGTATTGTGTACGAATATGCAGCGGGACGAGGGCCTTGTATGCACAAAGCGCGTGAAGGCCATGCTCGAAAACGCCGGCTGCGAGGTCATCCTGTCCCCGATCTACGGCACGCCGGCGGACGAGGCGACGATGGAGCTGGACGACGCGATGAACGGCGCGTCGCTTCTCGTTACGCTCGGCGGCGACGGGACGATTCTGCATCTGGCGCCGCTCATCATGCGCAGCGGCGTGCCGCTCGTCGGCGTGAACCTCGGGCACAAGGGCTTTCTGACGGAGCTTGACCGGGGCACCGTGGACAAGCTGCTCGCCGCCGCCGCCGGCGCGTATGAGATCGTCCCCCGGATGATGCTCGACATCTCCGTCGAGCGGGACGGGGCGATCATCTACACGGACACCGCGATCAACGAGGCCGTCGTGTCCGGCATCGTGCAGAATGTGCGGCTGACCGCCCTCGGGGACGGGGAGCGGATCCTGGATTTCTCCGGCGACGGCGTCATCGTCTCGTCGCCGACCGGCTCGACCGCGTATTCGATGTCGGCCGGCGGGCCGCTTGTGGAGCCGTCCACCGAGAACATCATCCTCACGCCGATCTGCGCCCACATGCTCGCGGCGCGGTCGTTCGTGCTCGCGCCGGAGCGTGTCGTCACGGTCAGTCCGCGTGAGCTGGAGGACGGCAAGCGCTGCATCCTGACGGCGGACGGACGCGGTATGATCGACCTTCAAAACGGCGATCTCGTCATCGTGCGGCGGTCGAAGCACAAGCTGTATTTCGCGGATCTCGGCACCAGGAGCTTCTACGAGACCGCGTTCGAGAAACTGGGGGAGAGACAATGAAAAATGCCCGACAGCAGGTGATCTGCGAGATCATCGCCGAGCAGGACATCGAGACGCAGGGGCAGATGCTCGAGGCGCTTCGCGCACGCGGCGTCACGAGCACGCAGGCCACCGTATCACGCGATATCAAGGAGCTGCGGCTCGTGAAGGAGATATCCCCCGACGGCAAATACCGCTACGCCCCGGCGGGGCAGGACGACGCCACCGACGCGGAGCGCCGTCTGATGGAGATATTCCGGGAGGGGTGCGTGAGCTTCGACCACGCCCTGCACACGATCGTCATCAAGACCCTGCCCGGTCTCGCCTCCGCCGTGTGCGGCGCGGTCGACGCGATGTACGACGAGAACATCCTCGGCACCGTCGCCGGCGACGACACGAGCCTTCTCATCATGCGCAACGCCGCGTCCGCCGAGCGCCTGTGCGCCCAGCTCCGGCGTATGTGCAAGAGGTAGGCGGCGTGCTCAGAAGTCTCCACATTGAAAACATCGCGGTCGTGGAGCGGGCGGACGTCGATTTCCGGCCCGGCCTGAACGTCCTGACCGGCGAGACCGGCGCGGGCAAATCCATTATCATTGAC
>CAJOFW010000149.1 GCA_905234005.1 uncultured Oscillospiraceae bacterium | reverse complement strand
CAGGCGAGGACGACGATGCCGATGATATACGTCCACCGCCTGTGCGGGGTGAAGTCGGTGAGAAACTGTCTGATGTTCGTCATGGGTGATATCCGCCCTTGGGCAGGACGCCTCCGATTCGATGGAACGGCCGTTTGAACGGCCATACGGAACAGGGATACGCCGAAGCGGCCATATTATACCAGCTTACCGCGTCCGCTGTCAAACGCGGCGAAAACCGATTGCGGGACATGGCAAAATGTGCTATCCTGTACAAGGCGCTGACCGGTGAAAATCATCCGTCACGCGGTACAAAAAATGGTATCATACTGTTTTCTTTCAGGAAAAAGTATCAGTCCGCCGCGAAGCGGGTGCTGAACAGATATCACGAAGGAGGATTCCGTGCTATGACAAAACACAAATCCGTCAAACGGCTTGCAGCCCTTTTGACCGTTCTCTGCGTCCTGTGCTCCATGTGCGCAGCTCTCGCGAGCGGCGAGGCGTCGGGGACGGCGCCGGACGGCCTGTCCCACGAGGGGTACACGCTCGAGCAGGTCGTCGTGCTGAGCCGGCACAACATCCGCGCCCCCTTGAGCGGCGGCGGCTCCGTCCTCGACACGCTCACGCCGTACGCGTGGTTCAACTGGTCGTCGAACCCGAGCGAGCTGTCGCTGCGCGGCGGCGTGCTCGAGACGGAGATGGGCCAGTATTTCCGCAAGTGGCTCGAGGACGAGGGACTGTTCCCCGAGAACTATCAGCCGACCGACGAGGCGGTGCGGTTCTACGCCAATTCCAAGCAGCGGACGATCGCGACGGCGAATTACTTCGCGTCCGGGCTTCTGCCCGTCGCGGACGTCGACGTCGAAACCCACATGGCGTTCGACGAGATGGACCCTGTCTTCAAGCCGCAGCTCACGTTTGTTTCGGATGAATACCGCGCCGACGTTGAGGCGCAGATCGACGCGCTGTTCGGCGGCGACATCGCCGCCCTCGCCGACAACTACGAGCTGCTGTCGTACGTGATCGACGCGGAGCGCTCCGAGGCTTACGCCGACGGCAGCTTCGAGGGCTTTGTCACGGACGATGCCGCGTACATCCTCGAGGTCGGGGAGGAGCCGGGCATGACCGGCTCGCTCAAGACGGCCTGCTCCGTCAGCGACGCGCTGATCCTGCAATACTACGAGGCGGACGCGTCCGCCGCCGCGTTCGGGAAGACGCTGACCGCGGCGCAGTGGGAGGACATCGCGGAGATCAAGGACGTGTATCAGAACGTGCTGTTTACAACGCCGCTGGTGGCCGCGAACGTGGCGCACCCGCTGCTGCAGGAGATCGAATCCGAGCTGAACCGGGAGGGGCGGCGGTTTACGTTCCTCTGCGGCCACGACTCGAACATCGGCAGCGTGCTCGCCGCCCTGTCGGCGGAGCCGTACGACCTGCCCGACACGATCGAGAAGACGACGCCGATCGGCTGCAAGCTCGTGTTCAGCCGCTGGGTCGACGCGGGCGGCGAAGCGTTCATCGCGGTCGATCTCGTCTACCAGACGACGGCGCAGCTTCAGGGCGCGGCTCTGCTCGACCTTGAACCCGCCGTCGTGTCCCTCCGCTTCGCGGGCATGGAGCCGAACCGGGACGGACTGTACCCGGCGGCGGAGATGGAGGAGCGGCTGCAGTCGGCCATCGCCGCCTATGACGAGATCATGGCGGACGAGGGCATCCCGGCGGGCGGGGACGTCACGGTCAGCTACCTCGGGCCGGCGGGGACGTACACCGAGGAGGCGACACAGTTCTTCTTCGGCGACGGCGTGGAGCTGTCGCCCGAACAGACCGTCGACGACGCGATCGCGGCGCTGACGGACGGCGAGGCCGACTACGCGGTGATCCCGCAGGAGAACACCCTCGGCGGGGCCGTCACGGGCTATGTGGACGCCCTGATCGCGGCGGAGGACGTGTACGTCGTCGGCGAGGTCGTGCTGCCGATCAGCCAGACGCTGATGGGCGTTCCCGGCACGGCGCTTGCGGACATCGAGACCGTATACTCCCACGCGCAGGGCCTGACGCAGAGCGCCGCGTGGCGCGCCGAATACCTGCCCGACGCCGCCGCCGTGGAGACGGACAGCACCGCCGCCGCCGCGAGCTATGTCGCGGAGCAGCGGGATAAATCCAACGCCGCCATCGCCGCGCCCGGCGCCGCCGGGCTGTACGGGCTGGAGGTGCTCGCGGAGAACGTGCAGATCACGGACGCCAACCGGACGCGGTTTTACGTCCTGTCCACGTCCGCCGCGACCGACACGGAGGCGACGCGGGCCGTGTTCGTGGCGCAGTGCGGCGCGGACGGCATCGACGACATCCTCGCGGCGATACACGACGCGGGTCTGGAGCTTGTGACGCTCCACGACCGCCCGGAGGGCAGCGCCCTCGGCAGCTATTACTACCTCATCGAGGTGGAGGACGAAACCGGCGTCACCGCCGGCCGGCTCGACCGCGTAAGCGCGCTGGACGGCGTCCGTTATCTCGGCAGCTTTGACACGGTGGAAAAATGAATGTATATGATTTTGACGGAACCATATTTCCGTCGGACTGTTCGATAGGCTTTTGCTTCTGGTGCATGAAGCGCCGCCCCGGGCTGTGGTTCACGTTTTTTCCGAAGGCTGTCAGAAATCTGATCCTGCGGAAAATGGGGAAAATGCCCGAATATCTGATGCAGCGTAAATTTTTCGGCTACCTGACGCGAATCGACGATTTTGACGAACAGATCGAACGGTATTGGGACAAAAACGAGAAAAGGATCGCCCCGTGGTATCTGGCGCAGAAGAGACCCGACGATCTGATCATCAGCGCCTCGCCGACATGCATCATCGAGCCTGTGGCAAGGCGGCTCGGCGTGCGCTTTGTGGCTACGGATTTTGACCGTGAGTACGGGGTGTTTCTCGATAACATGATGTACGCGAAGGAAAAGGCGCGGTACATCCTCGACCACGGCTTTCCGGTGATCGAAAACTTCTACTCCGACTCTCTTGCCGATACGCCGCTTGCCCTGTGCGCCGAAAAGGCCCATCTGGTAATCAATAAGGCCAGCACCGTGATCGACTGGCCCGATCTGGACGCGGAAACCATGGACGCCGTCAGGAAGAAAATCGACACGGGCTGGAGCATCCACCTGAAGGAGCAGTAAGTGTATATCATCATATATGACTTCGGAACCAGCAGCGTTAAAACCTGCCTGTTTGAGATCGGCTCGGAAATACGTCTTGCGGCAAGCGCCACAGCGGACTACGGACTCTATATCTCTGACGACGGAGGCGCGGAGCAGGACACGGAGGAATGGTGGGCGGCGCTCTGCTCGACCACGCGGGAGCTGTTCCGGAGGTCGGCGGTGAAGCCCGACGAGATAGAGGGCATGGCCTTCTGCTCGCAGATGCAGGGAGCCGTATTCGTGGATGAGAACGGAAACGCCCTGCGGCGGCCGATGAATTACCTGGATCAGAGAGGCGTCAGAGAATACAGGGAATGCATGGGCTCGGGGCTTATCAGGGTTTCCGGCTGCAGCCTTTACAAGCTTGTACGGAATCTGATCGTGAATTACGCCGGCTCGACCAGCGCCAAGGACCCGGTCTGGAAATACAAGTGGGTGGAAAACAACGAGCCTGCCGTATTTGAAAAAATCTATAAGTGGCTGGACGTCGGCGACTATCTCCTGTCACGCTGCACGGGCAGGATCGTAAGGACTGCCGATACCGCCTTCGCGACCTTCCTGTATGACACGCGGAGGGGAAGGGAGGGCTGGAACAGGGGCCTTTTGAATATGTATAAGGTCAGGCCCGATCATATGCCGGATATCATCGCGTGTACGGATCTGGCCGGCAGGCTGACCGCGAAGGCCGCCGGCGAGCTGGGTCTGGCGGAGGGCGTCCCTGTTTTCGGCGGCGGCGGCGACACGACCTTCGTCAACATCGGCGCGGGATGCACAAGACCGGGCGACACCCATATCTACGTCGGAACCTCGGGCTGGGTATCCACATGCCTGGATTATCAGACGGTCGACATCAACGCGATGATAACCGGCGTTCTGTCCGCCGTACACGGGTACTTCAACTATTACGCGGAGCTGGAAACGGCCGGAAAGTGCTTTGAGTGGGCCGCGAAGCATCTCGCGCTGGATGAGATAAACGTGTATTTGGAGAAGACGGTCATCACGGATTTGGAGAGCAGATACCGGAGCGTTTATGATTATCTGTCGGAGGAGCTGGGCAAAGCGCCTCCGGGGGCAAACGGCGTGATCTTTACTCCCTGGCTCCACGGCAACCGCTGCCCGTTTGAGGACGCCGACGCGGGCGGGATGTTCTTCAACATCCGAATCGGCAGCGACAAGAGAGACCTGCTCCGCGCCGTCCTGGAGGGTATCTGCTATCACCTGCGCTGGCTGCTGGAATGCGAAGCGAAAAAGGTGAAAACCTCCGACGTCGTCCGCTTTGTCGGCGGCGGCGCTCTGTCGCCGGTCACCTGCCAGATGCTGGCGGACGTCACCGGGCGAACCATAGAGACGGTCGCCAACACGCAGGAGGTCGGCGCGATCGGAGCGGCGCTTGTCGCAGCCGCCGGCATCAGGGGCGTGGATGTGCCGACGTTATCGCGCCGGCTTGTAAGGGTCGACCGTACCTACACGCCCGATCCCGCGAATCAGGCGATCTACGAACGCGGCTACAGGGTATTCAAAAGGCTCTACAGCTCCAACGCGAAGCATTTCAAAGCATTAAACGCCATGAAAACGGAAGGGAAGGGACGCCTGTAAGGCGACGGAAGCGGCTGATATCGGCCGTGCTTGCGCTGCTGCTGCTGTGCGGCGGCTGCGGCGGGACAAACGCAAATCAGACAGAGGAGGCGCGGAATATGGAGGGGAGCATACCCATCGAGACGGTCAGAACCGACGGCTTCGAGATGGACTATTTCCGGTTCGGAGACGGGGAGGAGACGCTTGTGATCCTCCCGGGTCTCAGCGTGCAGAGCGTCATGGGCGCGGCGGACGCCGTCGCGGCGGCGTATGGGCCGCTGACGGACGCGTTCACGATATATGTATTCGACCGGCGCAGGGAGCCGCCGGCATCCTACACCGTCTCGGAGATGGCGGAGGACACGGCGGCGGCGTTTCGGGCGCTGGGCCTTGAGCAGGCGTGCGTTTTCGGCGCGTCCCAGGGCGGCATGATGGCGCTTCGGATCGCGATTGACCACCCGGAGCTTGTGCGCCGGCTGGCGCTCGGCTCCACGACCGCCCGCATGACGGACGCCCGGTACGCGATCATCGACCGCTGGATCGCGCTGGCGCAGGACGGCGACGCGGAGAGCCTGTATCTGTCCTTCGGGGAGGCGGTCTACCCCGAGGAGGTGTTCGAGCAGTCACGCGAGCTTCTGGTCGACGCCGCCCGCACGGTGACGGACGCGGAGCTTGCGCGCTTTGTCGTTCTGGCGGCGGGTATGCGCAGCTTCGATGTGACCGATGCGCTGGACGGCATATCGTGCCCGGTGCTGGTGATCGGCTCCCGGGACGACCGCGTTTTGGGCGCGGACGCCTCCGAACAGCTCGCGGCGGCTCTGCGCGGGCATACGGACTGCGAGCTGTATATGTACGACGGGTACGGACACGCCGCGTATGATACCGCCCCGGACTACAGAGACCGCCTTCTGCGCTTCTTCGCCCCGGAAACGGGCGCTGAACAGCAATAAAGCATTATGCCTTCAGGCCGGTTTTCAGGAGGGGGAGGCCGCAGTCGGAGAGGGCCTCGTTGATGAAGGTGACGCTGTAGACCCGGCGCTCGATGTAGTATTGCACCACGAGATCGGCCTTGCTGCTGCGCGTCAGCACAAAGCCGGCCTTCCCGAGAGAAGCTTCTGCGTCTGCGCCACATCGAGCTGCAGGCCGATCGCGAGCTGGATCGCGGTGGTTTTCGTCGGTTGATAGTCCCGGTTGGAGAGGATCTTGCTGAACAGCTGTTTGCTGATCTCCGCCCGCCTGTACACCTCGGAGTCCCTGCCGCTGCGCTCTCGCAGCAGATCGAGAAGAAACTCGGAAAACGTGCTGTCGCTCTGCCTCAGAAGCGCCGCGAGATCGGCCGCGTCCGCGGCGTCGGAAGCGACCGCCGCCGGGGGCATGGCGGCGCTGTCATGTGTGTCGCCAAGGGTGACGCTCTCGTATACGGCGCCGTCAAGGGTGAATTCTTCCGTGGGTTTGGCCGTGACCGAAAATGCCCGGCTCTCCGGCGGCGGAGGAACGTCGGACGCCGGGAAGCGCAGGTTCGGCCGGGACGATGACGGTCGGGGCGCAGACAGCTTAGGGGGCGACGGACGGGGCGACGACGGCTTCATCGCTTCCGGGCGGCGCTCCTGTGGCCGGTACTCCTCCCGGCGCTTCTCCGCGACGTAGTTGTCGTCGATGTAGCTCTTCAGATCCGCAAACAGCGAGGAGGCGAGCCGGAAGGCGTTCCCGTTGAAGAGGACGAGGAAAATCGTCATGTCGTGTTCCAGCAGAAAATCGGTGAACGCGGCGATGGCGACCGACAGCGCCAGATCGCGGGGGAAGCCGTAGGTTCCGGCGGCCATCAGCGGGAACGCGACGGACGCGCAGCCCAGCCGTTCGGAAAGCTCAAGCGCCGCGTCGTAGGATTTGCGCAGAAGCGCCTCCTCGCCGTGCGCCCCGTCGACCCAGGCCGGACTGACCGTGTGCAGCACATATTTTGCCGGCAGCCGGAAGGCGGGCGTCTCCGCCGCCTGTCCGGGACGCAGCTCGCCGATTCGCCTTCGCGCCCGCAGAAGCTCCGGCCCGGCGGCCTGATAGATGGCCCTGTCCGTGCCCCGGCCGATGACGGGCCGGGGATTGGCGGTGTTCACAATGGCGTCGGCCCTGACCTGCGTGATGTCGTTTCGTATGATCTGTAATGGCATGGG
>CAJOFW010000148.1 GCA_905234005.1 uncultured Oscillospiraceae bacterium | reverse complement strand
CTGTGTGTCTTTGTCTCTTTGGACAAGGACATTTTTCATTTCAGGAGGTGAAATACCACACATGCCGAGCAAAGCAATTCTTTCCGAGAAGCAGGCCATCGTCGAGGCTCTCGCCGAGCGTCTTCAGAACGCCCAGGGCGGCGTGCTCGTCGACTATCGCGGCGTGAACGTCGCGCAGGATACCGAGCTTCGCCGCGATCTGCGCGCGGAGAACGTCGAGTATACCGTCGTGAAGAACACGCTCACGAAGCTTGCCATGGAAAAGGTCGGCCTGGCCGGTCTCGAGGAGCAGCTCAACGGCACCACGTCCCTCGCCACCAGCACGGAGGATCCCCTGGTTCCCCTCTACAAGCTGACGAAGTTCAGCGATAAGATGGGCGCGAACCTCTTCAACATCAAGGGCGTCTTCATCGACGGCAAGGTGCTGTCGGACGCCGAGATCGCGGAGCTTTCCGATCTGCCCTCCCGTAACGCGCTCTATTCCCGCGTTCTGGGTACCATGCTCGCCCCGATCACGTCTCTTGCCGTGGTTCTGGGTCAGGTTCTCGAACAGAAGGGCGGTTCCGTCGCCCCCGCCGAGGCTGCCGAATAATCGCGGCCTCACGCTACACACTCTACTATAACGAATTCAGGAGGAATACCATACAATGGCCAGCGAAAAAGTCACCGCTATGATCGAAGAAATCAGCGCTATGAGCGTTACGGAGCTTGCTGAGCTCGTGCACGCCATCGAGGACGCCTTCGGCGTCTCCGCCGCCGCCGCCGTCGCCGCCCCCGCCGCCGCCGCCGGCCCGGTCGTCGAAGAGAAGACCGAGTTCGACGTCGTCATGACCGATTTCGGCTCCGAGAAGATCAAGGTCATCAAGGAAGTCCGCGCCATCACCGGCCTGGGCCTTGCCGAGGCGAAGGCGAAGGTCGAGGGCGTTCCCGCCGTCATCAAGGAGCAGATCTCCAAGGACGAGGCCGAGGCTCTCAAGAAGCAGCTCGAGGACGTCGGCGCGAAGGTCGAGCTGAAGTAATTCCAAACAGCAAACGATCGTTTATCACACGATCATCTGCCAAACGATCATCACCGAGGGGAGAGCGCGGCCGCGTTCTCCCCTCTTTTGCGCAGGGAGGGGCGCCATGGCTGAATTTAACCCCCGCCGCCACCGGTTTATCTGGCGGCTCGTCTACGGGCCTGTGCGGCTTTATCTTCGGCTCCGGTTCAACTATCAGCCCCGCATCCGGCCGATCCCGACGCCGAGCCTCATCGTGTCGAACCACTGTACGGACTGGGACCCGCTCATGCTGGGCGTCACGATCCGGAAGCAGGCGTATTTCATCGCGTCCGGGCACATCTTCCAGCACCCGCTTCTCGGAAAGCTGCTCCTGTGGCTCCAGGCCCCGATCCCCCGCATGAAGGGCGGCACCGCCGCCGACGCCGCGCTGACGGCCCTGCGCCGTATGCGCGCCGGCTGCAGCGTCGCCGTGTTCGCCGAGGGCAACCGGACGTTCACCGGCATGACCGGCGAAATCGTCGAATCGACGGCGAAGCTTGCCCGCATATCCGGCGGGTGCCTTGTGACGCACCGCTTCCGGGGCGGCTACCTCACGAGTCCCCGCTGGGCCGGGGCCGATATCCGGCGCGGCAAAATGACCGGCGAGGTCGTCCGCGTCCTCACGCCGGCGCAGCTTCGGAATATGACGCCCGCCGAGATCGCGGAGGTCATCCGCACCGACATCTTCGAGGACGCCTTCGCGACGCAGCAGGCGTGGCGCGTCCCCTACCGGGGCAGACGCCTGGCCGAGCATCTGGAACGGGCGCTGTACCTCTGCCCGCAATGCCGCGCCATCGGCACGCTCCGAAGCAAAAACGACACGCTGTCCTGCGTGTCGTGCGGCATGACCGTCGTGTATACGCCCTTCGGCGAGCTTGTAAGGCCCGACGGCTCCGATGGGTCTGATACTGTTCTCAAATTAAAAGCTCTGTTTCGTTATCGGGCGCAAAGCCTTGGAATTGCTGCCTTTTCGAGCGAATATAAAGCGTCGGACGGCGGCGTGACCGTGTACGCCCTGTCCGGCATCCGGGACAAAAACGCCGTCGGCAGCGGCGAGATGACCGCCTACCGCGACCGCTTCGAATGCGGCGGGCTGGCGTTTCCGTTCGCGGCGCTGCACGACGCGGCGCTGGTCGGGCCGCAGACGCTCACCCTCTCGAACGACGAGGGCTATTTCAGCTTCGAGTCCGACGCCGTGTGGTGCGCCCGGAAGTACCTCGCCGTCTACCGCGCCGCCGTCGAGCCGGACAGGATACTGGGCGTGTAACGTTTGGCCGGCCGTCAGTTGGCCGGGGCGTTTATCAGGCGTCCGGGGCGTTCGTCATGCGCTCGATGTATTCCTTCGGGTACTTGGGATTCATGCGGCGTCTGACCGCGCCGTTCGGGCCGGTCAGCTTCGTGGAGGCCCCGGCGCCCATCGCGGCGACCGGGCAAAGCTCCTCCATCATGATGATGTTGTAGAGATTCACGCAGCCCGGCCTTGTCCAGCCGACGTTCTCGAACCCGCCGGACATATACTTCTGCCGGTAGAGGTAGTACGGCGCGTAGCCCGCCGCGTCGAGCCGCTCCATCGCGAAATCCAGCATCGCCGCGACCGCGGCCGCGTCCGGCAGCTCGCCTCCGTTCTCGGCGAGATACGAGCCGTTTTTGATCGCGAGCGTGTGGACGGTGATGTTCTCGGGCGCGAGGGAGAGAACCGTTTCCACCGTCGCCCGGAAGCCCGCCGGGTCGTCGCCGGGAAGACCGGCGATCAGATCCATATTCACCTGAAAATCCCCGGCACCGCGCACGAGCGTGAGGGCGTCGACGATATCCGCCGCTGTGTGGCGGCGGCCTATGCGCTCGAGCACCGCGTCCGACATCGTCTGGGGATTGACCGAGACGCGTGTGACGCCGTGGGCGCGCAGCACCGCGAGCTTTTCCGCCGTGATCGTATCGGGCCGTCCGGCCTCAACCGTGTACTCCCGCAGGGCGGAGAGATCGAAATGCCGCTCCAGCGCCGTGCACAGCCCGTCGAGCTGGCCGGGTGACAGCGTCGTCGGCGTACCGCCGCCGAAGTAGACGGCCACGGGCCTTTCGCCGTCTGCGCGGACACTCTGGCCGACGCGGGCGAGCTCCGTGTGCAGCGCGTTCAGATACGGCTCGATGAGCTTCGCGTTCCCGCCGACGGCGTTTGAGATGAACGAGCAGTACGCGCAGCGTGTCGGGCAGAACGGAATGCCGACGTACAGCCCGATGTCGCCGGGCGCGAGGCTGTCCCGTGCCTCGAGGGTGCAGCGCGTCGTTTTTTCGCACAGCGCCGCCCGGGCCGGGCTTACGTCGAAGTCGGCGGCAAAATCCGCCGCCGTTTTGCCGGCGGTGAGGTAACGCGCCATCAGCTTGCCGGGCTTCACGCCGGTCAGAGCGCCCCACGCCGGGCGGGGTACACCCGACGCGAGGGCGGCGCGGTAGAAGCTCATTTTCAGCGCGTGCTGCTCGTTTCGGACGCGTTCGATCTCATCGCCCCACGGGGCGACGGTCTCGGACGCGGTCGTGACGGCGCCGCCGCGGCAGAGGACGCATTCCGCCTCGCCGGCGCGAAGGGTCAGCTCGGCCCGGTCGCCGGACGGCTCATCCAGCGGCTCGTCCGACGGATAGACGGGCCGCTCCGTGGGAAACAGCGTGAGCAGCATCTGCTCCGCCGCGTATTTATAATCGTGTCCCGAGAGATAAAGCTTCATGATCCGCTCAGCCTCTTTTTTTCGTTCGGATAGTCGTTTGAATCTGTGGTTCGGTCGTTCGGACTGACGTTTGAACGGTCGGTTCCGCCATTATAGCACACATCGGCGCTGGCCGCCATCGCTTTTGCAACAGGAGATTTGACGTGAACACTGATATTGCCATCGTCGGCGCAGGGCCGGCGGGCATTTTCACCGCTGTGGAGATGCTGCGCCGACAGAGCCGCCGGAAGATCACCATCATCGAGAAGGGAAAGCCGGTCGAGGAGCGCCGCTGCCCGAAGGCCGTCACGAACAAATGCGTGAACTGCCAGCCCTACTGCGCGATCACGACCGGCTTCTCCGGCGCGGGCGCGTTTTCGGACGGCAAGCTCTCGCTTTCTTACGAGGTCGGCGGCGAGCTGCCGACGCTGATCGGCGCGAAGACCGCGCAGGAGACCATCCGGTATACGGACGGCATCTACCTCGAATTCGGCGCGGACGAGCACATCGAGGGGCTGGAGGAGACGGACGAGGTCAAGCAGATCCGCACCCGCGCCATCAGAGCCGGACTCAAGCTCGTGTCCTGCCCGATCCGTCACCTCGGCACCGAGCGGGCGCACAGACTCTACGAGGATATCGAGCACTGGCTGACGGAAAAGGGCGTGGAGATCCTGTTCGAGACGGAATGCACCGGCCTTCTCATCGAGAATGGCCGCTGCAGGGGCGTCACAGTCTCCGACGGGCATCGGGAATTTGAACTGTACGCCGACGAGACCGTCGTCGCCACCGGGCGGCGCGGCGCGGACTGGCTCGAGGGGATGTGCACCGCCTACGGCGTCGACCACGTCCCGAGCACGGTCGATATCGGCGTGCGCGTCGAGGTGCGCAGCGAGGTCATGGAGACCGTGAACCGGGCGCTGTACGAGTCGAAGCTGATCGGCTATCCCCCTCCGTTCAAGAACAAGGTGCGCACGTTCTGCCAGAACCCCGGCGGCTTCGTCGCGCAGGAGAACTACGACAACGACCTTGCGGTCGTGAACGGCCACTCGTACAAGGAGCTGAAGAGCGAGAACACAAATCTCGCGATCCTGTGCTCGCACAACTTCTCCGTGCCGTTCAACCAGCCCATCGCCTACGCGCAGAAGGTCGGGGAGCTTACGAATATGCTCGCGAACGGGCAGATCCTCGTGCAGCGCTTCGGCGACATTCTGGACGGCAAGCGCACGTGGGACAGGGAGCTGAGCCGGTCGAACGTCGTTCCGACGCTGCCGGACGCCGTGGCGGGCGACATCACCTCCGCCATGCCGTACCGGGCCATGACGAACATCATCAACTTCATCAAGGCCATGGATCACGTCGTCCCCGGCTTCGCCGCGTATGAGACGCTTTTGTACTCCCCGGAGCTGAAGTTCTACTCAAACCGCATCAAAATGGACGAGCGCTTCAACACGAACGTCGCCGGCCTTCACTGTCTCGGCGACAGCTCCGGCTGGACACGCGGCCTGATGATGAGCTCCGTCATGGGCGTCCTGATGGGCCGGCTGCTGGCGTGAAGTCCTCGGACGCGGGGGATTCCGATACTGTTCTCCCATGAAAAGCTCCGTTTCGTTACCGGGCGCAAAGCCCTGGAAACGCTATCTTTTTGAAGCGAATACAGAGTTCTTTTTGATACTTTTTCTTTGGGGAAAAAGTATCCATCGTCTTTGAGATTGAAAACAGCCCGGGGGCGTGGTATAATCTCCCAAATACAACAGACTCGTGGAGGTCATAAACATGAGAGATAAAAAATGGCTGCCATATGTGATCGGCGGCGCGTTGATGCTCCTGCTTGCGGCGTGCGGCAATTCCTCTTCCGCGGCCGGGGATTCCCCGGTTCACGCGCTGACAGATGACGAGGCGTATGTGGACTATGCCGGATACCAGTTTTCGGGTGCGGATCCCTGGGATGGGACGCTCACCGTCACAATCAACAGCATCCTTGACGGGAAAATGGAGTGGAGCTTCACCGATTCCTTTGAGGATCACACGCTGTATCAGGTTCAGAAGGAAACGGTTCTTGAAAACGGGACGGCGGCCTTTGACATGGAGGGAGAGGACGTTGAACAGGAGGACGTGTCCTTTTCCTATCAGGGAACCCTCGAGCTGAAGGACGGAAAAATCACCGTGACCTTCGAGTCCGGCGCGGTGACAAGCGCGTCGCCGGAGGGCGATTATTCCTATCGCTTCGCGGAGGCGCTCGCCGATTCCGGCCTCTCCAATCAGGCGGTTCTGGACAGGACGGTGGACGGGCCGTATGTGCTTTACACCGTACAGGAGGGAGATTCGATCCACAGCATCGCAAAGGCGCACGGAATCTCCACGAAGGATCTCTGCATACTCAATCAGATCGTGATCATCGAAGCTCGCCGCAGATGCGGCAACCGCAAGACATGGCATTTATTACTCCGGCAACACCGGCATGGCGCACAATTTGCGGTTATTTTGTTGCCGGAGTAATAATAGATACCGGTGAGGTATCGGTAAGGCGCCGGCAAGGCGGCGCCGCACAGTTGCTGTCAGATCAGTTGCTATCAGATAAGATTATTCCCACACGCACAGAATGGGAGGTTCGCGCCATGGCTGACAGGCCCGTAACCCGCTATTTCATCACCGACCGCTGCATCGCCTGCGGCACCTGCCTCGCCGTGTGCCGGCAGAGCTGCATCGCGGGCGGGCGGCCGCCGTTCGTCATCCGCGACAGCGCCTGCGTACAATGCGGCGTCTGCGCTGAAAAATGCCCCGTGCGGGCGATCGTCACCGTCAAAGGATGACGGCAAGGCACATATG
>CAJOFW010000147.1 GCA_905234005.1 uncultured Oscillospiraceae bacterium | reverse complement strand
CGCACGGGCGCGGCGAACGCTCCCGTGTGATTCATAATCGAATATCCACCATCCATATCCACTGCCAAATACAATACAGGAGCTGATTTGAAATGATGATTACCTCTGTTTACGACGCGGCGTTCAAGCCCTACGGCAAGGTGCTCGACGGCTACGATACCGCCGGGCTGCAGGCGGCCATGCTCGCGATCGCTCTGCCCGAGAGCGGAACGGCGTATGAGCCGGGCATCGCCTCGCTGGAATCCTGCGCCGTCTTTGCCGATTTCCGCGACCGGGCCTACGGCGGTATGCCCATCCAGCTCGGTATGTGCTGGGGCCGCAACACGAAGCTCAACTGCCTCGAGTACCACCGCGACAGCGAGGTGAACATCGGCACGCACGACTTCATCCTGCTGCTGGCGAAGGAGGACGAGATCGAGGACGGCGTCCTCGACACGGCGAAGGTCAGAGCGTTCCGGGTTCCGGCGGGCGTCGTCGTAGAGGTCTACGCAACGACGCTGCACTACGCACCGTGCCACACGGACGAGGCGGACGGCTTCCGTGTGGCCGTGGTTCTGCCGCTGGGCACGAACACCGAAAAGCCCGCCGTCACCGCCGCGAACGACGAGGACAGGCTTCTCCGGGCACGGAACAAGTGGCTGCTGGCCCACCCCGACGCCGACGAGGCAAAGGACGGCGCGTGGATCGGTCTCAGGGGCGTCAACATCGATATAGCCGGGCTCATCGCCTGACGCAGCCGGAAGGATCCGCATAGAATTGAGGGAAACCGCGGAATACCCGCGGTTTCCCCTTTTTATGCGATTGCGGCCTTTCATACCGCTCTTTGGTCAAAGGCTTCTCCTCTGCCCGGAACCTCGCTAACAGCTCCCACGCGACCTCCGGAAGGAGTCTGGCGGCCATCGTGGCGGTCACGGCCCTGTCGGATATCGCGCTGGCGCTGCCGCGGCTGTTCTTCGGACGCGCTTGCCGAGGATGTACGCGAAAGCCGGACGTGACGCCTTGCCGTCCGACAGGAACACAGGCTCGATATCCGCGCCGCCCGTCCGCATCCCCCGTCATGCGCCTGTCATCCGAAATACTCCAGCATAAAAAGTGCCGGCGGCGATTTGCCGTGTACCGGATCGGATTGCGGACGTCATTCATTCAGGACGAGCTTTGCCCTTTTGAGCGCGAGGACGATCAGCGGCACGAGTACGATGTGCAGGATGATGCCGGGGATCGCGTTCGTCACCGCGCCGGCGATGAACGCGGCGAAGGTGAACGCCGTGCCCTGTATGCCCGCAAAGACATACCGGGCGACGCCCCATACAATCCGCCCGCCGACCATGGCAATCAGAAGCGCCGCATAGATATACCCGGTCTTCTTCGGCAGCAGCCTGTACATGAGGCCGCTCAGAAAGCCGTAGGCCGCAAGCTCGAACGCCATCGCGCACGCGCCGGGAAAAAACACGGGCATGCCGAACAGCAGCGAGCGCAGCAGCGGCGCGATCAGGCCGATCACCAGCCCCCACGGCCAGCCGCACAGAAAGCCGCACAGAAACACCGGAATGTGCATGGGACTGAGCGCCTGCCCGATCTGCGGTATCTGACCCGTCAGGAGCGGCAGCACCAGCGCCAGCGCAAGACACAGCGCGGCATAGGTTAACTTCAAGGTGGTTTTTCTCTTCATTTTTCATTCCCCCTGTTTTGCTGATATTCTATATGCAACACATATTTACAAGTACATACACATTTACGCGATTTTGAGCGCAAAAAACAAAAAAGGCATGCCGTTCCCCTTGGGGGAATCGCATACCTTCGCAGTACACAGATGAATGGCGCTCAATCGCGGTGCCGTGGGATGGATGGCGCTTGGCGCCGGGTTCAGCTTCGTGCTGATTGTTAAGTGTATTATACATCATCCTCCGCCGCCCGTCAACCGTTTTTTGCCATCGGCTTCTGCGTCTGCGGGCTTCAGGGGAGCCGCTTGTTTCACCGCAGGAGCCGCTGCAGGGTCTTCTCATCCTCTGACGGAAAGCAGCCGCGCAGAAGCTCCGTCAGCCGTTCACGGGATTCCTCCGGCGTTTTCGTGTAAACGCGTTCGGTAAAGCGCTCGCCGAACCATTTTTCCGGCGTGTTGTACATAGCGACGCCCCAGCCGGTCGGCCGGCCGTATTTGTCCGGCGGGTAGACGAAATCGCTGACGAGGACGTAGCACTGCGCCTGCAGCCGGGTGACGGACGGCTCGAACCCCTTCCTCCCCTCGACCGTCCGGTACCGGCCCCTGTACGCGTACCCGCCGGAGCGCCGCAGCTCTGTGGAGAGTACCGGGGCGTTCGCGTCTATGAGGTCATACAGCGCCTTGTCGTCGTGCCTTGCGAGGCCGTCCTCGTACCGGGCGTCGAAGTCGTACCCGTCCCGGCGGAGGTTCGCCAGATCGAGGTATACCTCCTCGCTGACATATGCCGCCTTGCGGAGAATAAGCTTGCCGTAGGCGCAGTGCGCCGCACGTATGACCGGGCCTTTCCAGGCCCATGCGTCGTCGCCGGTGTCCGACCAGAGGACGCGTGGGTCGCAATGCTCCTCGAGCGAAAAGCCGGGGACGATGTTCGAGAAATACGGGACGATGCCGTAGACCCGGATCGCCTCGACCAGATCCTCCCGGCTGCGGACGTAGAAATCATACTTCATATTACGTACTGTTCTCCAATGAAACACTTTGTGTCGTTACCGGGCGCAAAGCCCCGGAAGCGCTGTCTTTTCAAAGCGAGTGCAAAGATCTCGGCGTATACGACGCGGCGTCACCACGGCGGCGATAGCTCTCCGCTGCGGTGACGCGTATACGTCATACGGACGTGTGATTTATCTGCTCTGCTCGAACAGCCAGTCGCGAACGGCCTCCAGCCTGTAGGCGTAATCGAAGGACGCCATGTGCTCCATCCCGCCGCCGCCGTTTAGCACCGTGCCGGTCTCCCAGCGGATGAAGTTTATGCTGTTGCCCTCTTCAAGCTCCGCCTCGACGAGGGCGGTCAGCTCGTCCGCGTCCGCCTGGGCGTCCCAGCCGTCCGCGAAGCTGTAGGGCACGCCGTCCGCGTCCAGCATGGCGCGCACGTCGTCCTGCCCGCCGACCGCCTTGTCGTCGCCGCCGGCGGCGATGTAGAAGAACGTCTGGCTCTCGAGACCGGTCAGCTCGGCGACGTCCCACTGGCCGTCGACAAACAGCTCCGCCGCGAAAAGATCGGGATTGGCGGCGGCGTTGATGAGCATCGTCATGCAGCCCATCGACTGGCCCGTCGCGTAGATGCGGTCGGCGTCGGCGTTGTAGCGCTCCGCCAGCGTCTCGACCATCCGGGGCACGAGATACACCCAGTCGGTCGTGACGTAGCCGCTGTGATCGTCCAGAATGACCTCGGTGAACACCGGCGCAATCACAATGCACGGATGCTTCGCCTGCTCGGCCTCCGTCGCCCAGATGAGCGCGCCCCAGCCCTGCGTCAGCACCGCCTCGGCGCCCGCTCCGACGACGCTCGAATCCGGGATGAACACGACCATGGGCAGGCTCTCGGAGCCGTCCCAGCCCTCGGGCAGACAGACGTTGTACGCAAGCGTCAGACCGGTCTCGTCGTCCGTGTACTCGTCCACGGTAAACAGCGGCGCGACCTCCGCGATCATGGCTTGCAGCGCCTCGTCGCCGCTTTTGTCCGTGCCGCCGCCGGTCATGCCGCCGGACATACCGCGCCCGCCCGACGCCTCGCCGGACGCCTCCTACGACGCCCCAGCTTCGTCAGCGGCTTCGGCCTCGTCAGAGGCTTCAGCTTCATCAGCGGCTTCGGTCACGGTCTCGTCAGCGGCTTCGGCGGCTTCAGCGGCCTGTTCTTCAGCAGCTTCGGTGTCTTCGACAGCCGGTTCTTCGGCGGCTTCGGCGGTCTCCGCCGTTTCCTCCGCGGGTGTATCGCCCGCGCCGGTCGCGGCGCAGGCGCACAGGGCGAGAAGCATGCTCAGAGCAAGCATCAGGGCCAACAGCTTTTTCATTTTGGTTCCTCCATGTGCGTTGTGTAATTATATGTTTCCGGCGAAAAAGGGTTTATCGCCGTGCGATGCTCCGAACGGGGATTATCCCCCGTCCGGAGCTTTTGCTTACAGGATCGGATTACAGCGCGGCGGCGTCCGTCAGGACGTCGGCCCCGTCCGGCTCCGTGGAGGCGGACTTGTGACCGCTGCGGCTGCCGCGGCCGGATGCGGCGGCGGACCTGCTGTTCTCGTCCGTCTCGGAAGCGCTGCGGCTGCGGCTCGTGAAGGCGTAGTCGGGGTTCTCGAATTCGACGCTCTTGTAGATGATCGCGCCGGTGCTGCCGTCGATGCGGTATTTATATTCCGTCGTCCCGGTCTCGAATTTGATCGTGTACACCGCGACCGTCTCGCCGGCCTCGGTGGTTTTCTCCGAGAGCCTGCACTTCGTGACCGTGACGTCGGCCTCGTTCTCGCCCGCGTCCTTCAGCGCGGCGGCGACGGCCTCGTCCTCGGACAGGGCGGCGGCGATAGCGGTCTGCGTCTCCTCCGCGGCGGCGGTCTCGACCGTCTCGGCTGTCGCCGGCTCGGACGAGGCGGACGCGAAGGCGGATACTGTCAGGGCGGCAAGCGCGCAGAGCGCGAGCAGCAGGGCGATGATTTTCTTCATGGGGTCAGCCTCCTTGTTTGTTGATGGTTACAGCTTACCCACATGACATGAAAGTATCATGAAGCCTTGATGAAAGTACGATGAAATTACACACCTCGACGCGACGCGCCTACATCGTCCAAAACCCGGTCTCCGCCGCGTCCACGGGCATCGCGGTCACGGCCATGTTCTCGATTCTGACGTATGCGCCGCGTTCGATGGCGAGGATGACGCGGTCGATGTCCGCCTCCGCGCCCTGTATCTCCATGGTGACGGAGCCGTCCCACTCGTTCCGAACCCAGCCGGTGCAGCCGTACATCTGCGCGGCGTGGCGCGCCCGGTACCGGAAGCCGACGCCCTGCACCCGGCCGGTGAATACGATGTGCCGCCGCAGCATGAAGCTCCCTCCCCCCTGTCATGACCGAACGGACAGCCGTCCGCCGCGTCTTCTCCTTCGCGTATCGTTCACCGGAGCACGGCGCTTGTCTGCGCGCCGAGGGTGACGGTCGTGCCGTCCAGCGCCGCCGCCCCCGCGCCGATGGACGCGGCGACCGATGAGAAGGTCATGTCCGTGACGTCGGCGAGATCGACCGTGATGTCTCGCTGGGTCGTGTTGTGCAGCACGCACACCGACACGCCGTCCGCCGTGGCGATGAATCCGCCGAGCTTCGTATCGGCAAAGGCCAGCGCCTCATAATCGCCCCTTGCGATCTCCGGGTTTGCGGCGCGGATGGCGATAAGCCGCTTATAATAGCTGTACAGACTGCCGCCGTCCGCGATCTGGTCGGCGGCGGTCGTCCCGATCTGGTTTGCGGGGTCATACGTCGCGCCCTCGGGATCGGCGACCGTGTCCCCGTCGCCCCAGAGCATCGCAAGGCGGCGGTTCGCGTCGGTGTTCGCCGCGCCGCGTGAGCCGCGTATGCCCAGCTCCTCGCCGTAGTAGATGAACGGCGAGCCGGGCGAGAGGATATACAGGTTCGCCGCCATGTTCATCTGCCCGCTCGCAACCGTGAGAAAGCCCGCCGCCCGATCCTGATCGTGGTTTGTGATGAACAGCGTCGGGAACGCGTCCGACCGCAGCGCTTCTATATTCTGTATGTATCTGCCCACATACGCGGTGAAGGCGTTGACGTTGCCGTACTTCGCCGTCTCGGCGATCAGGCCGCTGACCTGCGAGGTCGTGAAGTCGAAGCAGTTGACCGCCGGGAAATAGACGTCCGTCACGCCGTCCGAATCCCACACCTCCGCGACCGTGTACACGTCCGGCCGGATGGCCCGCAGCTCGTCCACATACCACTGCCAGAAACCGGCGCTCTTTTCGTTGTCGCCGAAGTAGATGTACTTCGCCGCGTCGAACCGGAAGCCGTCGACGCCGAGGTCAAGGTAGTATTTCGCCACATCCAGCGCCGCCCGCCTGACGGCGTCGTTGTCGTAGTTCAGCTCCGGCATGCTTTCGGAGAAGTTGCACTCGTACACCTCGTCCGTGCCCTCGATGGCCGCGAACGTCCGCCCCGCCGGCTCCTCACCGGCCGGGAAGCAGGTGTAGAAATCATAATACGGGTCGCTCTCGTCGCCGCTGCGGCGGGCGGCGGCGAAGGCGGTGAACCACGCGTTTTCCGTGCCCGTATGGTTGATCGGCAGGTCGAGAATCAGCTTGATATTCCGCTCGTGACACAGCCCGATCAGCTCCTTCAAATCGTCCATCGTGCCGAACTGCGGGTCGATCTCGTAGTAATCGGTCACGTTGTACTTGTGGTATGACGGCGAGAGAAACACGGGCGTGAGCCATATCCCCTCCACGCCGAGGCTGAGGCCGCTGGCCGGGTCGCCGTCGTTTAAGTAGTCAAGCCGGTTGATGACGCCCCGCAGGTCGCCCGTGCCGTCGCCGTCGGAATCGGAGAACGAGCCGACGAAAATCTCGTAGAATACGCGGCGGTTGTCCTCCCCGGCTGCGGACAGCGCCGGGGACGGGATGATCGCCTCGCCGTTTGCGGCGAGGACGTATGCGCCGGTTTTGTCGTACACGGTCACAGAAGCCGCCTCCGTTTCCTGCTCCGCCTCTGTCTCCGTCCCCGGCTCCGCGCTCCCGCCGCAGCCGGACGCGGTCAGCATGAGCGCCGCCAGCGCCGCGGTCAGGATGCGTTTGAACGTCGTCAAGCCCGTCACCCCCTTCACATTGTTGCCCAAATCTTACCAAACAGAGAGATAAATGTCAATCTTTTCATATCGGGATTTACAGCCGGAGACGCGTTGTGTTATACTTGTGACATGAGACACATCGAACTATACAGCCGGGACGAGCTTGACCGGCTGGGACGAAAAATCCGGCGTTGGACGGAAGCGCTGATCGCGGTGTGCGCCGCGCTGTGCGTTCTCACGACGACGGGAAACGCAGCCGCAATGGAGCGGGCGGCAATCGCCGTGTTCACGCCGGCGGGATGGTTCTGCCTGTACCACCTGCGGTTTACGGTGCTGGACGGAAAACACGAGCTGACGCACGGGGAAATGCTGCTGTCCGGCGAACGCGAGACGGTCGCCGGGGTGATCGCGCTCTCGCCGGAGACACTGCGCATCAAAAACAGCATCCGCATCCGCCGCGTCACGGTGACGGACGGCGGCGCGGCGCGGCGCGTCACGGTGAACGCCCGCAAGGCGGCGCTGCTGGAGGGCGTTGACGGGCCGGTGACACTGCTCGTCGTGAACGGCTATGTCGCGGCGTATGAGACGCCGGGCGGCGCGGATGAACGGCGGGACGGCGAGCATGAACCGCCGAACGGCAAATGTCAGGCGCGGGGTCTTAAAAACATATTCTCCCGGCTGCACGAATACGTCCTGTGGCTTCTCGTCTCCGTGCTGCTGTGGAGCTGGATATTCACGCTCGTGACCGACGCCCCGGCGGACAGGAAGGTCGTCGTGTTCGCGGACGTGTACGCGGTGGAGGACACCGCCCTCGCCGTGGAGCTTGAGACGGCGCTGCCGGACGGCCTGCGCATGGTGCAGGTGCACCCGTTTTCGTACGCGATGTTCAGCGACAGCGCCCTTCTGGCGGCGGACATCTATATTGTCCGCGCCGATGACGCGGCGGGCTGGGTCGATTCGTTCGCGCCGCTCGATACGGTCGCGTTCGACCCCGGCGGCGCGGCAATCCTCGACATCGGCGGCGAGGCCTTTGGCGTGGCGGTC
>CAJOFW010000146.1 GCA_905234005.1 uncultured Oscillospiraceae bacterium | reverse complement strand
CCTCGTACATGTCGTTGTCTGCGAGCACCATGAATCTGTCGCCCATATCCGCGAAGAACGCCGCAAGAAGGTGGTCTGTGCCTACAGCGGCAAGCGCGGCGCCTATGCAGAGCAGGCAATCAGCCGCTACTTTGATGCTGCGGACATGGAGGCACGCCCCGTTGATTCCTTCAGCGAAATCTTTCAGGATGTCATTGACGGAAAGGCGGATTACGGCATGGTGCCCATTGAAAACAGCCTTGCCGGTTCCGTGTATCAGAATTATGATAATTTTTCCCGCTTTGAGGATGTGACGATAGTCGGAGCGCTTACGCTCAATATCCGCCATGCCCTGCTTGGCGCGAAGGGAGCTGTGCTTTCGGATGTGAGGACTGTCTATTCGCATCCGCAGGGCTTTACCCAGTGCAGGCGTTTCCTCGATGCACACAAGGACTGGAGGCATGTGGATGCCGTTTCCACAGCGACTGCGGCGGAGCTTGTTGGCAGCGACGCCTCAAACGCCTTCGGCCTCGAGACGCAGCGGCAGTCCGTCGTCATGCTCAAGAACGACGGCACGATCAGCGCCGACGGCGCGGCCGTCGAGAAGCCCACCGTCTACGTGCCCTACGTCTACAACACCGGCTTCTCCGTGAGCTGGATGGGCGGCATCAACCCCGGCACGCCGAGCTGGACGCCCGGCATGGATCTTGACACGCTGGGCCGGTATTTCAACGTGATCACCGATACCGTCGGTGAGCCGACCGGCGACCCCGACGACAGCGGCAGCGCCACTTACACCGCCGACGACATCGTCCGTGCCTCCGCGGAGGAGATCGCCGCCTGCGACTACGTCCTCGTCGGCATGACGAACCCGTACAGCGTCTCGTATGACGACAACTATGTCGTCGCGTGGATTTATCAGATGATGTACGACAGCGGCCTGTTCTTCGAGGACACGACGTGGTATCCGGTCTCGCTGCAGTACGGCGCGTACACCGCCGACACCGCCCGTGAGGTATCCATCGGCGGCATGATCCTGCCCGACGGCACCCGTCAGAACCGCTCCTACCGTGGCAACACGGCCCCCGACGCGGCAAACCACGGCGATCTGGACGCGCTCGTATACGCGGCCGAGGCGGCGGGCGACGTGCCCGTGATCGTCTCCATGAGCATGGGACGCGGCATGGTCTGGTCCGAGGTCGAGCCGCTGGCCGACGTGATCCTCGCCTGCTACAACGGGCAGAAGGAGGACGTCGTCGCGGAGATCATCCTCGGCGAGACGGAGCCGAACGGCCTGCTCGTCTTCCAGCAGCCCGCCTCCATGGAGGCCGTAGAAGCCCAGCTCGAGGACGTCCCCCGCGATATGGAGTGCTACGTCGACGCGAACGGCAGCACGTACGATTTCGCCTTCGGTCTGAACTGGAACGGCGTAATAGACGACGCCCGCACCGCGAAATATTCCGCGGCCCCGCTCACCGATATCACAAGCTTCGACTACGACGCCTACGCGGCGGCGAATAAGTGATGAATTGACGATGAAACCGTCATAAATCCGCAATAAAGCACACCAAATGGCGGCGATTCCCTAACCGAATCGCCGCCCTCTTTTTGCGCGTGAAACACACCGTACCGACGCAAAACCGTCCCGTGAAAACAGGGCGGTTCTTCGTCGCCGTTCGCGCACGGTAATTGGTAATTGAATGAGTAAGGTACACGCGTCCGGTATCCCATTTTCCGGTTTGAGGTACTTCCTCAGCCATTTCACCCGCAGTTGTCCAAACAGCTCTACTTTGACGTAAGACGCCGCACCGCGATGAGCTTGCAGACAGAAAGAAGGGATGGCGCTATGAACGAACGGCTTGAAGAACCGCTACGGCATCACGCTGGCGGCGGATATGTATGTGCCGAAGGGCGCGGAAGGGAAGCTGCCCTGCATCGCGGTATGCGGCCCCTTCGGCGCGGTCAAGGAGCAGTGCGCCGGGCTGTACGCCCAGACCATGGCGGAACGGGGGTTTGTGACCATCGCATTCGATCCCTCGTTCACCGGCGAGAGCGGCGGGAACGTCCGCTATATGGCCTCCCCGGACATCAACACCGAGGACTTCATGGCGGCGGTGGATTTTCTGTCCCTGAACGAGAAGGTCAATCCGACGAGATACGCTCTGCGGTCCTCATCGTCCACGGCGACGCGGCCCATTCCTGCTATTTCGGCAAAGACGCCTACGCCGACATGGTCAAGGACAGCCAGTACACGGATAATAAAGAGCTTCTCATCATCCCCGGCGCGAGCCACACCGATCTCTACGACGGCGGCGGCAGGGACGCCATTCCCTTCGACAAGCTGGTGAGCTTCTTTGCCGAAAACCTGAAATGAGCCGAAAGGGAAGCATCCACTACGCTTGGGTGATATGCGGCGCGGGGCTGTGGTTGTTTCTGTGTATTTCGTGGGTGCCGCTCTCGCAGGCGTCGTTTATGGCGCGGGCAGTGTTTACCCCGTGTCTCTGCTGATGAACCGCTGGTTCTCCTCTCGTCTGGGACTTGCCCTTGGGATCAGCTCCGCCGGGTCTGGACTTGCGACAATTTCACCATTCTCGAATGGGTTTGCGGATATAGCAATCGCCCGAATGATGCGATCTTTCACATCATTCGGGCGATCCCTATGATTGATTATTCAGTTATTGGCGCTTAAAAGTCTTTCATGCGCTTTTCTGTCCGGCAATCTCTTTGACCTGTTCAACGGTCAGATCCTCGCCTTTGGCAATCTGCTCAAAGGAAAGCCCCATGTCGAGCCAGCGGAGAACACTCTCAACCTTGGTCTGCCACGCTGTTTCGTTCCGCATATCTTCCATTACCTTACACATAGCGGCAACTCCTTTCTCGTCCTGCTTGAAGAACCTTGCTTTCTCAGCCAATGCCTTGAAGTGCATATCATCCGGGTCGGTACAGAAGAAATCGTGCATGAGCTTTGAAAGCTCCGTCTGTCCGTCCCGACTCGCACCGTTCACATAGATGATATGTTCGCCGTCTTCAAACGGTGTTCCCATCGTTATATTCTGGCGCTCGATCATGTAGAGCGGCTGATTTCCTTTGAACACATCGTGTTCTGTGATAAAGATCACATAGGTTTCCGGGAGACTGTCAAAATCCTCACCCGGCCTCAGTAAGTGTGCGTCAAGGATGCTGGAATGATACCTCGCACGTTTCCAGCCGGCGCCGCGATCCGCTCTCTGTACCTCGATATCAAGCTCACGGTTTTCGCTGTCCACGGCGTCGATGTCGAGCCAGACGTCCCTGCCGAGAAGATTCTTCATCAGCTTCTGCGTCTTCACGCTCTTGACCGAGATGTCGTCCCGGCCAAGGATGATCCGCAGGATCAGTTCGGTGCCTTCGATGTTGTCATCGAAGCAGGCGTTCATGAAATCATCGTCGATAAGACGAAAGCCCCGGATGCGCTGCAAATCCTCTTGATGCAGCCGTTCCTTATCCAGAACCATAGCATCACCACCTGTATAAATCATATCAAAAGTCACCCCCGTTTTCAAGAGTAAACATGCTCTGCCAGAATTTCCCAGCGGCGTGTGGTCGGTCTGCTCCGGCAGGCCGATGTTCGGGATCAGATAGTCCCCGTTCTGTCTGCAGGTTATCTCGTTCATGTTCAGTTCTGCTTTCTCTTTCGTAGTTCTTGATAATGTCGAAGACGAATCGGAGCTCGGAATCGTCGCCGGTGTTGTCTACGAGCGCAATACCCTTGGAGCCGCGGCGAACATACCGTCCCATGCGGTCATTCCACAGGGAATACTCCGCGCAGGCCGTCGCCTCCGGGCGCTGGGCGTAGATGTGGATCTGTTCATGGAACGGGTACTTATACAGTCTGGCGGCATCGTCCAGAAATGCAGTCCACCGTTCCAGTGGTGCGGATATAAAAACGGTGATCCACTAAAAAAGGTGGGTCACCGTTCTCATGATTGCGCTTCATTCAGCATGTGACGCGTTGTGATCAGCAGCTACATATGCTCTGTGGTCTTACATACGCAGAGAGGGGGACTTGGTATACGGTGCGATCCGCGTTCCCAGCAGATGTCGCATAAGATCCTTTTGGTTATCGGTGTAGCTCATGTCGGAGATCCTCTCATACGCATAAAATGCCCTCGTTCATCCTCAGTACCGGGCGACCTGAAGCGGTCATAATCATTGACATACTTTGATGAACGAGGACACCGAAAAGAATTATAGCACAGCGGATGCGCTGCCGGCAAGCGGCAGCCTCGATCATTCGTTGTCCATTTGCGCCTTGTACTTGCGCCCGACTCTGGCAGAGGACTCCATCGCGGAACCGCGCTGGATCATGTCTGAGCCGTACTTCAACCGCCTTGTCGATCTTCCGGGCTTTTTCCTTGTCGCCCTCATCGAACAGAGACATCTGCGCCTCACCGTCGCGGGATAGATTGGTAAGACTGATCCCCAGAAGGCGCAATGGCGTACGGCCATCCCATAATTCCTTAAACAGAGCTTTGGATATCTCAAAGACCTCCGTGGTCACATCCGTCGGTGCAAATAGCTGACGCTGATGTGACTTGTTTTTGAAGTCGTTTCCCCGGATCGTAACGGCTATGCAGGAGCATTGGGCGTCTTCCGCCCTCATGCGGGCGGAGACACTGTCCGACAGCGCCAGCAGGATCAGGGTAGAGATAGCTCGTGCCGGTCATGTCACAGAAGCACTCGTCGATGGATGCCTGCTCTACGACCGGAGCATAGCTGCGGCAGATATCCAGGAAAGCATGGAAGTTCTTCACATATAGCCGGAAATCCGGCTGCGCCACCACAAGATCAGGGCATTTGCGCAAGGCGGCTGCCAGCGGCTCGCCGGTCTTGATGCCGAGCTTTTTTGCGGGAATGGACTTTGCCAGCACGACGCCGGTACGCTTTTCGGGGTCGCCGCCGATGACAGCGGGGATGTCACGCAGATCGGGTAGCCCCTCAGACAC
>CAJOFW010000145.1 GCA_905234005.1 uncultured Oscillospiraceae bacterium | reverse complement strand
GACGCGGAACTGGTAGATGCGGTCGGGCTGGCGCAGGCAGAACTCGTGGAAATCCGGGTCGCCGAGCTTGTTATACACGCTCATGGCGCGGCAGATCATATAGAGCGAGCACTTGACCTTGAGGTACTTCTGCAGGTCGTTCTTCGGCTCGTTCGTCATGACCTTGAGTCCCATGAGGTAGTTCAGCAGAAAATCGAGCGCGACGAAGAGATTGCCCCTGATCGACGGCAGGCTCATGCCCGTGCCCTTCAGAAGCGCGTTCATCTTCGCGACGGAGGAGAACGTCATCGTCACGTCCGGGTTCTCCGCCGGGCCCTGTATGACGTCGAGGTGACCGTCGAGAAAGACGAGCGTGCAGCACAGCAGCGTGTCGCCGTCCTTCGCGCCGAACTGGATGGTGTGATTGAATTTTTTGTCCTTCAGCTTCGGGTTCTCGTCCATGAGCACCTGCAGCACGGGGAACGCCGCGTTGAAGAACAGCTTCGCGGTCATAAGCTCTTCGGGTGTGGCCATTACTCGTCCTCCCAATTGTCGTCAATGCCCGATATCACGCCCATCATGAGGCGTATCTGCTCGGCGATGCCGTTCGCGTCGAGGCCGTAGTGGGCGTAGAGATCCTCGGCGTAGCCGATCGCGGAGAATACGTCCTGCATACCGTGCTTGCGGAATTTGACGCTCAGGCCCTCCTCCGCGAGCACGCAGGCGACGGCGTCGCCGAGGCCGCCGATGACGTTGTGCTCCTCCACCGTGAGGATGCGGCCCGTGTCCTTCGCGGCGGCGATGACCGCCTCGCGGTCGAGGGGCTTCAGGGTGTGCATATTCACGACGCGGACGCTGATGCCCTCCTCCTCGAGGGTGGCGGCGGCGTTCAGGCTCTGCAGCACGCCGATGCCGCAGGTGATGACCGTGATGTCCGTGCCGCCGCGCATGACGTTTGCCCGGCCGATCTCGAACGGGTGGTTCTCGTCCTCGTAGCAGGGCGGCTCAAAGCCGCGGCCGATGCGCATATACACCGGGCCGTTTATGTCCATGCAGGCGCGGATGGCCATGGACGTCTCTACGCCGTCCGCCGGGCAGATGACCGTCATGTTCGGGATCGCCCGCATGACCGCGAAGTCCTCCGTGCAGTGGTGCGTCGTGCCCGCGTGGCCGAAGGAAAGGCCCGCGTGGGTCGCGATGACCTTGACGGGGAGGTTCTGGTAGGCGATGTCGGTGCGTATCTGCTCGCCGGCGCGCAGGCAGGCGAAGATCGCGAACGTCGAGGCGAACGGGATGAGGCCCGATTTGGCGAGGCCCGCCGCCGTGCCGAACAGGTTCTGCTCCGCGATGCCGACGTTGATGATGCGCTCGGGGAACACCTCGCCGAATTTGTTGAGCGCCGTGGATTTCTCGAGGTCGCCGGTCACGGCCACGATGCGGTTGTCCTCCCGGGCAAGCTCCGCCAGCGTGCGGCCGTAGATCTCCCGGCTCGTCATGGTGCTCGAGTCGTAGCAGGTCCAGTTTGTACCCGTAACAGCCATCTCTCAGCCCTCCCTGTACATGGCCTCGATCGAGGCCTTCGCCTTCTCGCACATCGTGGAGTCGCCCGACGCGTAGTGGTATTCGAGGCGGTTTTCCATGAAATCGACGCCCTTGCCCTTGACCGTCTTCGCGATGATCACGACGGGCCTGTCCTTCGCCGCCCACGCGATGTCGAGGGCATGGCAGATGGCCGGGAAGCTGTGGCCGTCGATCTCGAGCGGCTGGAAGCCGAACGCACGCCACTTCTCGGCGAACGGCTCAAGGCCGATCTCCTGCTCGGTCGTGCCGTCGATCATGAGCATGTTGCGGTCGACGATCGGGATCACGTTCGTTGTTTTATAGTGGGCGATCGACATCGCCGCCTCCCATATGCTGCCCTCGCAGCACTCGCCGTCGCCCATCAGGCAGACGACTTTGTTGTTCCGGCCCTGGAACCGGAAGCCGGCGCCGAGGCCGAACGCGATCGGCAGGCCGTGGCCCAGCGAGCCGGCGGAGACGTCGCACCCGACGATCTTGTTGCAGTCGGGATGCATCGCGAACGGGCTGCCGAAGTGGTTGAAGCTTCTCAGCTCGTCGTGCGGGAAGAAGCCGCGCTTTGACAGCACGGGGATATAGCTCGCGGCGGCGTGGCCCTTCGAGAGGATGAAGCGGTCGCGCTCCTCCCACTCGGGGTCCGCCGGGTTCAGCTTGAGGTATTTGAAGTACAGCGCCACGAGGATGTCGAGGCAGCTCAGCGAGCCGCCGACATGCGCGCCGCCGGCCCAGGCCATGACGTCGATGACCGTCATGCGAAGCTCCTTCGCGATCTCGCGAAGGCGTCTGTCCTCCTCCGGGGTGATCGGCATGGTTTCTGATCCTCCTTGTGATTCGATTGCGAAACGCGGCTTTCCGCGTCGGTGACGGATTGGCCGCACCGGATATTATAGCACAGGTTCCCGGAAAAAACATAAAAATTTTGATATATTTTTGTTACACGAGTGTTACGGCGCGGTCAGGCGGGGATGAACTGTTTTTTCAGGGCGACGCGGTCGATTTTGTCGTTGACGGTCATCGGGAGGCGGTCGAGGCGCTCGTACCGGTCCGGGAGCATATACGACGGCAGGCGTTCGCGCAGGGCGGCGGCGAGGGCGGTATCGTCCTCCGCGCCGGTGTAGACGCAGACGATCTCGTCCCGGGCCTCGTCGAAGAGGCAGCAGCCGTTTTGCACGGACGGGGTCGCGAGCAGGGCCGTCTCGATCTCGCCCAGCTCGATGCGGTAGCAGCCCCGGTGCTTGATCTGGAAGTCGCGGCGGCCGCGGAACATCAGCTCGCCCCGGTCGTTTATATACGCGAGGTCGCCGGTGCGGTACATACGCTCGTCAAACGCGGTGTTCAGCGGGTTCCGCGTAAAGGCGCGGGCGGTCTGGTCGGGGTTGTTGTAGTAGCCCATCGACAGGCAGGTGCCGAGCACGCACAGCTCGCCGGTCTCGCCGGGGGGCACGGGGCGGTCGTCCTCGCCGAGCAGCAGGATGCGGGTGTTCCGGCAGGGATAGCCGATCGGCAGCGGCTCGTCGTCGTCGAAATCGCGGTCTACGACGTAGTACGCGCACACGTCGGTGATCTCGGTCGGGCCGTACATATTGCAGAATTCCGCGTCGGGCAGGGCGCGCCGCCACTGATTGAGCTGGCGGTTCGGCATGACCTCGCCGCAGAAGTACACGCGTTTGAGCGACGCGGGCTGCGCGCGCTCGAGGATGCCGGAATTCGCGATCGCGATCAGCGCCGAGGGGACGAAGAAGATCGTGTTGATCCCGTGCCCGTCGAGGAAGCGGAGCATCGTCTTGTGGAACGAGAAGCACTTCTTCGGGATGAGCCAGCAGGTCGCGGCGTTTTTGAGCGTGCTGTATATGTCGAGCGTCGAGTTGTCGAACACGAACGGGGCCTGGTTGCCGAAGACGAACGACTCGTCCATCGAGAACGTCCGGGCGAGCCAGTCGGCCCAGTCGATGACGCTGCGGTGGCTGATCGTCACGCCCTTGGGCACGCCGGTCGAGCCGCTGGTGAAGAGGACGTAGAGAAGGTCGGCGTCGATGTGGGCCGCGGCGATGGCGGAGAGGGCGCCGTCGTCCTCGTCCGCGGCGAGGGCGTCGCGGAAATCGGCGCAGGGGACGCCCTCGGCGGCCTCACGGGCGGCGGCTGCGTTTTTCCCGTCGCAGAGCACGAACGCGGGCCGGAGCGTGTCGAATATGAGCCGTATCCGGGCCGGGGGCATGGCCGTGTCGAGCGGGACGTAGAAGCAGCCCGCCCGAACCGCCGCGAAAAACGCCGCCACGCAGGACGGCGTCTTGTCCATGAACACGGCCACGGGCGAACGCGGCGGTACGCGGGCCGCGAGGTACGATCCGGCGCGGCGTGTCATCGAGCGAAGAAGCGCGAACGTGATCGTCTCACGCTCGTCGCAGAACGCGGGCTTGTCGGGGTATTTCGCCGCCGACGCGTCGAGGTATTCCAGTACGTTTGTCGTCATGGGGACAGCTCCTCCTCCCAGTCTTCGAGCAGCTTTGCGGCCTCGTCCGGGCAAAGCGGGATGATCGCCCCGTCCGTGACGCGGCAGACCGCGTCGCACAGGGGCAGCACCGTCGGGCGGTGCGTCGTGATGATGACCGTGCGGTCGGGGCGCTTTTTGAGGATGCCGGCGAGGACGCGGCGCTCGGTATCCGTGTCGAGGGCGCTGCGCTGCTGTAAAAACAGCACCATCGTCCCGAACGTGTCTCTGTGACGTGTCTATATGACGTGCCGGCGGATGAGACGGGCGGCGAGGTGGGACGCGCCGCCGATCAGGGCGCCGAGGGTGTTCATGATGACGTCGTCTGTCTCCGCCCAGCCGAGGGAGAGGGCGTACTGCGCCGCCTCGATGCACACGG
>CAJOFW010000144.1 GCA_905234005.1 uncultured Oscillospiraceae bacterium | reverse complement strand
TAATTCAAGGGAAAAATAGTCGGCAAAACATTCTGGAAATGGCCGCCTCTCCCCGCCGGAACCGGCAACTCGCATAAAAAGGGCCTCCGCCGTCCGGCGAAGACCCTTTTTCCGTTTCACGCTTTCCGTTTTCCGGTCATTCGATCATCTCCCGGAATTCCGCCTCCGTGATGACCGGCACGCCGAGCGCTTCGGCCTTTGTACGCTTGGAGCCGGGGTTCTCCCCGGCGAGGACGTACGACGTCTTTTTCGAGACGGACGAGGACGCCTTGCCGCCCAGGCGTTCGATGATCTCCTCCGCCTCGGCCCGGGTGAAGCCCTCGAGCGTGCCCGTCAGCACGAACGTCCTGCCGAGGAAGCGGTTGTCGCCGACGTCCTCGGCGCTCTCGAACGACACGCCGGCCTCACGCAGAAGCGCGATCTGGTGGCGGCCCTGGTCGCTTCGCAGCCACTCGGTGATGTATTTCGCCGTGACCGGGCCGATGTCGCCGATGGCGGTCAGCTCGTCCTCGGTCGCGGCCATGAGGTCGTCGAGGCTGCGGAAGCTCCGGGCGAGCACCTTGCCCGCCTTCGACCCGACCTGCCGGATGCCGAACGCGCACAGAAGCCGCGCAAGGCCGCGTGATTTGCTCTCTTCGATCGCGGCGATCAGGTTTTCGGCCGATTTCTTCCCCATCCGGTCGACCCCGGCGACGTCCTCCGCCGCGAGGCCGTACAGCTCCGCCGGGGTGCGGATGAGACCCTTCCTGTCGAGCGCCTCCACGACGGCGGGGCCGAGGCCGTCGATGTCCATCGCCTCCTTCGACGCGAAGTGGACGATGTTCCGGAGCCTCTGCGCCGGACACTCCGCGCCGGTGCAGCGCATCGCGGCGCCGTCGATATCCCGCTCCACGGGCGCGCCGCACACGGGACAGACGGCGGGCAGGCGGAAATACCCCTCGCTGTTCTTCTCCGTGACAGCCAGCACCTCGGGGATGATCTCCCCCGCCTTCTGGACGAGGACGGTGTCGCCGATGTTCACGCCGAGATTTTCGATGAAGTCCTGGTTGTGCAGCGTCGCGTTCGTGACCGTCGTGCCCGCGAGACGCACCGGCTCGATGACCGCCTTCGGCGTCAGCACGCCCGTGCGCCCGACCTGGACGAGGATGTCCGTGACGCGGCTCGGCTTCTTCTCCGGCGGGTACTTGTACGCCGCCGCCCAGCGCGGATACTTCGCGGTGCTGCCGAGCGCCTCGCGCTGGGCAAGGCCGTTTAGCTTCACGACCGCGCCGTCGATGTCGAACGGGTAGCCCTCCCGGCCCTCGCCGATGCGCCGGATCGTATCGACGCACTCGCCCGCCGTGCGGCAGAGCGTGTGCGCCACGACGGGCAGGCCCATCGCGGCCATGGCCTCGAGCGTCTCGTAATGCGTGTCATACGACGCGCCCTCGGCGAGCTGGATGTTGAAGAAGATCACGTCCAGCGTCCGCTCCGCGCATACGGCGGGGTCGAGCTGGCGCAGGGAGCCGGCGGCGGCGTTGCGGGGATTGGCGAGCGGGGCCTCCCCGGTCAGCTCGCGCCGGGCGTTCTGCTCGAAAAAGACCTCGTGCGACATATACACCTCGCCGCGCACGATGAGACGCGGCGGCGCGTTTTTGAGCGTCTTCGGCAGGCTGCGGACGGTGCGGAGGTTTTCGGTCACATCCTCGCCGACCTCGCCGTTGCCGCGGGTTGCGCCGCGATAGAACCGCCCGCCCCGGTATTCGACCGCGACGGACAGGCCGTCGATCTTCGGCTCCGTGACGAATTCGTGCGCCGCCGCGACCGCCTCGTCCATCCGGGCGACGAACGCCTCCACCTCCTCGAACGAGAACACGTCCTGCAGGCTCTCGAGCGGCACGGGGTGCTCCACCGGCGCGAACGCCTCGGACACGTGCCCGCCGACGTGCTGCGTCGGCGAGTCGGGCCGTATCCAGTCGGGGTGCTCGGCCTCCATGCGCTTGAGGCTGTTGTTCATCATGTCGTACTCGTAGTCCGACACGAGCGGGGCGTCGTTGTCGTAGTAAGCGACGGACAGGGCGAGAAGCCGCTCCACCAGCTCGTTGTATTGGTCAATCGTATCGTTCATCCTTCGTTCTCCCAGTTCAGGTAGCTCTCGGGCACGTCGCCCACGATCACGGTTTCGGACACGAGAAGCTCGGTGGAGACGACCGTGCCCACGGTGCGCCACGGCATGAGCAGCGACACGTCCACGTCCAGCTCGAGCAGGATCTGATGGCGTGTCTGGTTGATGCCCGCCGTCGTCAGCTCGCTGCGAAACCCCGCCACGCTCGACGACAGCATCGTGACGCGGACGGGGATCGACGGGCCCTTCCCGAGCAGCAGCGTGCTGCCGGCGAGGTTGCCGAGCGGTATGCCGACGGTCACGACGTCCTCCGCCGTCCGCGCCTGCGCCCGGCCCAGTATCTCCGCCGCGAGGGCGTTCACGGCGGCGACGTTCGTCGTGACGGCGGCGATCGAACCGCGTCCGTCGCGCTCGAGCGTCACAAGCGGCGTTTCGGAAAACGCGCCCTCCCGCATGATGTCCTTCACGATGTCGTTCACGGCGGTCACGACCGCGTCCTGCGCCGACGACACCGCAAGCTCCGTCACGAGGCTCCGAAACGAGAGCGTCGCGGCGGCGGCGCCCGCAAGCAGAAGCGCCGCGAGCAGAAGCAGTATCGTCCGCCGTCCGGCCCGCGCCGCGGTGCGCGGCACGTCCCGGCGGCGCGGCCAGCGTTTGCCTCTCATGCGCTCACCCCCCGCCGCAGTCTATGCGGCGGCGGGGACGGATATGACGCGGTGGTTTCCCCGTACGGCATGCCCGTCCGTTATCGCGCCGATTACGCCTTTGCCATCTCCCCGAGGAACAGCCGGGCGAGCGCCGGCTGCGCCTCGCACTCGGCCGCTTTCGCGACGCAGGCGGGGGAGTGGATGTTCCGCATGGCGACGGATATCGCCGCGACGCGTGCGCCGGCGCCGCCGCGCTGTATGGCGGAGGCGTCCGTCCCGCCGGCGACGCGGGTCTTCGTCTGCCACGGGATGCCGGCCCCGTCCGCGAGACGGCCCAGCAGCGTGTAAGTTCCCCGGTCGTAGATCGTCCCGCCGTCCATGAACGGGATGACAAGCCCCTTCCCCGGCGCGCAGATCCTCTCCGCGCCCTCGACGCCGGGCAGGTCGGCGGCGGTCGTGCCCTCGAGGATCAGCGCCGTGTCCGCGCCGATGTGGGCGGCGGCGACGCGAGCGCCCCGGCAGCCGACCTCCTCCTGCACCGTGAACGCGAACCAGCAGTCGCAGGGCAGCCCGCCCTCCTCGATGAGGCGCAGCATCGACGCGCAGCCGACGCGGTCGTCGATGGCCTTCGCCTTCACAAAGCCGTCGCCGAAGCGGACGAAACGGCTGTCGAACGCCGCCGTGTCGCCGGGCCGCACCAGCGACCGGGCCGCGTCCGCGTCCTTCGCGCCGATGTCGATGTACAGCTCCTTCAGCTTCGGCAGCGTCTTCGCCTCGTCGCCCTCGGTCAGGTGGATCGGCTTTACGCCGATCACGCCGGGCACACGGTTTTCGCCGACGGTCACGCGTTTGCCGATCAGCACGCGCCGGTCGATGCCGCCGGCCGTGCCGAAGCGCAGATACCCGCCGTCCGTGACGTCGGTGACGATCAGGCCGACCTCGTCCATGTGCGCGGCGAGCATGACGCGCCGGGACGGCGTGACCGCGCCGCGTTTGAACACCATGAGATTGCCCATCGCGTCGGTCTTCAGCTCGTCGGCGTGGGGCATGACGCGCTCGAGGATGTAATCGCGTACCTCGTCCTCACAGCCGGATACGCCGTTTAAGCCGCACAGGGCCTCCAATGTACCGATCATCGTCATACCTCCCCGGAAGCGGCGTAGGCCGTGATGAGCCGCCGCACGCTCTCCATGTCGTCGCAGAGCGCCATTTCCACCGGCGTGTGCATATAGCGTATCGGAAGCGACACGAGCGCCGTCGCGACGCCGCCGCGGGACACCTGGATGACCTCCGCGTTCGTGCCGCTGTCGCCGGGGCACACCTCCGGCTGGACGGGGATATCGTTCTTACGCGCAAGCTCGAACAGCGCCTCGGTCATGGCCCGGTTCATGTTCGGCCCGATGCCGATCGCCGCGCCCCTGCCGGCCTCGGTCGTCACGTCGCCGCCGTGGGGCGTCTTCGAGAACGTCACGTCCACGATGATCGCCCGCTCGGGAGCCGTGTTCCACGCGCCGACGATCGCCCCGCGTGAGCCGACCTCCTCCTGCGTGCTGATGAGAAGGGCGATGTCACGCTCCAGCGGCATGGCGGACAGCGCCTCGAACGCCTTGATCAGAATCGCGGCGCACGCCCGGTCGTCCAGCGCCTTGCCGCAGAGCCAGCCGCCCAGCTCCGCGCAGTCGCCCTCGAACACGACGGGCGTGCCCGG
>CAJOFW010000143.1:10626-11851 GCA_905234005.1 uncultured Oscillospiraceae bacterium | reverse complement strand
CGTCCGATCACGATGATTGCACACGGGGAAGAGCATGGGTAAGAACAGCCACAATCGCAGAAGGACGCTGACGCGGGGGGAGCTTACGCGGCGCGGGTGGACGCGCGCGCTCATCGACGCGCTGCTGCCGCCGCCGGCGCCGGGAAAGCGCGGCGAACGGACGGTCATGGTCTGGCGGCGGGCGGACGTGACGGCGGCGGAGGAGACGGAGGCGTTCCGGCAGGGGCGCGGCGTCCCGCAGCCGCGGCGGGAGACGGAGCCGGTCACGCCCGAACAGGCGGCGGAGAACGCCGCGGCGCTGCTCGCGGACGCGTGGGCCGATACGGAGCCGCCCGAGGGGACGGCGGGGCTGCTGGCGCGGCGGTATCACGAGGCGATATTGGAGCGGTTTCGGCGGCTGCCCGGTACGGCGAAGCCCAAGGCGTCGACGGCGCTGTCGCGGCTGGGGGCGTTTCTTTCGCTGGACAGGCAGAAAATCCCGCCGGAGCCGGCGCTGCGCGGTCTTGCGGCGGCGCTGCTCTGGGCGGGGCGGAACCCGAACGCCCCGGCGGTCGTGAGCCTGCGGGCGCGGTACGGCGGCATCCTCTGCGCGGTCGCGGAGCGGGTGCTCGTGTCCTTCGCGGCGGAGCACCGGGACGCGAACGTCGACGCGATGCTCGCAATGGACGATTTTCCGCTCGCGCCGCTTCTCGACGAGTCGCTGGGGTATATCTGGTCGGTCGTCTACGTGCCCCGGGCGATCCGGCGGTCGCTGCGGTTTCTCGCGGAGCTGCGGCCGGAGGACGAGTACCCGGAGGCGCGGGCGATGAAGCGGCATTTCGTCATCCACACCGGCGGCACGAATACGGGCAAGACCTACGCCGGATTTCAGCGCCTGCGCCGGGCGGCGACGGGCGTGTATCTGGCCCCGCTGCGGCTTCTCGCCCTCGAGGCGCAGGAGCTGCTGCTCGGCTACGGCGTCGCGTGCTCGCTGACGACCGGCGAGGAGGAGGACCGCGAGGACGGCGACACCCATATCGCCGCGACCGCCGAAAAGCTCGAGCTGACACGGCGCTACGACGTGGCCGTGATCGACGAGTGCCAGATGATCGCCGACCCGATGCGGGGCTTCGCGTGGACACGGGCGATCCTCGGCGTGCTGGCCCCGGAGGTGCATCTTTGCGCCGCGCCCGAGGCAAGGCCGCTGCTCATCCGGATCATCCGCTCCTGCGGCGATACGTTCGAG
>CAJOFW010000143.1:9658-10608 GCA_905234005.1 uncultured Oscillospiraceae bacterium | reverse complement strand
ATCGACTACGCCGGGGTGCAGCCCGGGGACGCGCTCATCACGTTCTCGAAGGTCGGCGTTCTGAGCGTCGCGGAGGATCTGCGGGCGCAGGGGAAGGAGCCGGCCATCATCTACGGGGCGCTGCCCTACGCGACGCGGCGGCGGCAGATGGAGGGGTTTCTGTCCGGGCGGATGCAGTACGTCGTGTCCACCGACGCGATCGGCATGGGGCTGAATCTGCCCATCCGCCGCGTGATATTCATGGACACCGAGAAGTTCGACGGCCGGGAGAGGCGCTCCCTGCGTCCGGCGGAGATCAAGCAGATCGCCGGACGGGCCGGACGCTACGGCATCTACGACCGGGGCTACGTCGGGGCGATGCAGAATCTGTCGCTCATCCGCGCCGGCCTCACGGCGGAGGTGCCGCCGCTCAAACGGGCGGTCGTGGGCTTTTCCGACCTCGTGATCACGGTCGATTTCGACCTGCTCGAGGTGCTGGAGGTGTGGAGCAAAATGCCCACGCCGGAGCCGTATGTGAAGCTCGATATCAGCCGGTATATCACGATCATCACCCGCATCCGGCAGGCGGGCTATACGCTCTCGAAGGAACAGGAGCTGCGGGCGGCGAACATCCCGTTCGACGAGACAGACCCCGAGCTGATGATCCAGTTCTACCGCCTGCTCAAGAGCTGGCACCGGCCCGACCGGGAGGTGGAGCAGCCGAAGCTGTCCGAGCGGGAGCGCGAGCATACGCTTCCGGGGCTGGAGCTGTACTGCCGCAAGCTCGATCTGTACTTCTCGTTCTGCAAGGCGTTCGAGTGCCCGGTCGACCTCGACGCCCTCTACGACGAACGCGAACGCGTCGCCGACGAGATCAACCAGATACTGCTGCACAACCTCAAAAACAACATCCGCTTCTGCGTCCGCTGCCACGAGCCGCTGCCGCTGCACCACGCCGGGAGGATGTGCCC
>CAJOFW010000143.1:2643-9610 GCA_905234005.1 uncultured Oscillospiraceae bacterium | reverse complement strand
GGGGCTTGTCAGATTTCTGGCTTTGGTGTAAAATGGCGGCGGAACGGTTTTGGATTTTGCCGGTTTTCGCGTTCGCGGGGGCGGTGAAAAATATGTATGCCGCCGCGGGGCGGCATAAAGGAGGCAGAGAGCGTGGAACTTGTCCTGATCATACTCTTCGGCGGAAAAAGCTGGTATACGGTGGCCATGAGCGCCCTGTATATCGTCGGGCTGTACGGGCTGCTGAAGAAATCCGGCGTGCCCGGCTGGTGGGCGCTCATCCCGTGTGCGCGGGAGTACATGCTGGCCTGCTGCGCCGGCCGGGAGCCGGAGGGCCGCGTCACCAGTCTCACGAGCTTTTTTATCATCGTGCTCGACGCGGGGATTTACCTTACGGGCGTGTACGGCGCGGATTGGGAGACGATCATCGGCGCCGTGGGGACTCTGGCGGTTCTCGAGGTGGCGCTGGAGCTGATCCTGCTCATCTATACCCTGCGGGTCTGCGGCGGTCTCGTCGAGGTCTACGGGGAAAAACGCCGGTGGCTGTGGCTGTGGGTATTCGCGGACTTCATTCCGGCGCTGATCTGGGGCTGGGGAAAGAAGTATCAGCCGGCGTGGAAGGTGGAGGACATCCGCCGGGAGCTGCGGGCGGCCACCAGCTCCGGCACGGCGGAGGTGCTGGAGGACGGACTGACCGTGAATCTGCGCGTGCGGACGGTCACCGAGTTCTTCCGGAAGAAGATCCTGCTCCGGGACATCCACCTGAGCATCCCGCCGGGGCGGATGGTGCTGCTGCTGGGCGGCTCCGGCGCGGGCAAGACCGTGTTTCTGAACGCCGTGAGCGGGTACGAGAAGGCGGACGCCACCGTGCAGCTCGGCGGACGGGATATGTACAGGGAGTACAAAAAGCTGCAGTATCAGGTCGGCTACGCCCCGCAGCAGGACACGCTGCGGGGGAAGGACACGATCTACAACACGCTGATGGACGCGGCCCGTCTGCGTCTGCCGAAGGACGTGCTGCCCTCGGAGAGACGGGATCGGGTCGACGAGGTCATGGACATCTTCGGCCTCACGCCGAGCCGCACCCATCTCGTCGAAAAGCTCTCCGGCGGACAGCGAAAGCGCGTGTCCATCGCGGCGGAGCTGATCTCCAATCCCACGCTGTTCATCCTCGACGAGCCGGATTCCGGCCTCGACGGGGTGATGGCCCGGGAGCTGATGGAGGAGCTGCGGCAGATCGCCGATACCGGGAAGATCGTCATCGTCATCACCCATACGCCGGATCGCGTGGTCGATCTCTTTGACGACGTGATCGTGCTGGCGAAGGACGAAAAACGCGTCGGCCGGCTCGCCTTCTACGGGCCGATCGACGACGCCCGCGCCTTCTTCGGCAAAACAAGCATGGAGGAGATCGTGAAGAGCATCAACGCCCCCGCCGTCGGCGGCGAGGGCCGGGCGGACGAGTTTATCGGCCGGTTCATGGAGGTGCAGCATGCCTGAGACGACGATGGAAAATATGCCTGAGACGACGCAGGAAAAGTCCGGGGAGCGGCATATAACGCTCCGGTATCGCGGGCGCGGCTCCCAGATCTGGATCTATCTGGGGAAGTTTCTCAGGATGTTCGTGTACCAGAACGACTGGAAGGTCCTGCCCATGGCGGCGGTCATCGCCGGACTCGTGGCGATGGTGACGCGGTTTATGTTCTTCCGCACGATGGAGGGCACGCTGATGAGCGCCTTCGCGCTGACCTGCGTGGGCATATGGAACGGGTGCTTCAACTCCATTCAGGTGATCTGCCGGGAGCGGGACGTCGTCAAGCGTGAGCACCGCGCCGGGATGCATATCAGCTCCTACATCATCGCGCACCTGATCTATCAGGCGCTGCTGTGCCTTATGCAGACGGCGGTCACCGTGTACGTCATGCGGCGCGTGGGCATTGAGTTTCCGGAGAATGGGCTGTTTACGCGGTGGGCGGTCGTCGATATCGGCTTCACCGTGTTCCTCGTTACATACGCCGCGGACGCGCTGTCCCTCTGGATATCCAGCCTCGCCCGGAACACGACGACCGCGATGACGATCATGCCGTTCGTGCTGATCTTCCAGCTCGTGTTCTCCGGCGGGATGCTGACGCTGCCGGAGTGGAGCAAGCCCTTGACGGATATGACGATCTCCCGCTACGGCCTGACGGCGCTGGCCGCGCAGGCGGACTACAACAGCCGGCCCCTCGTGTCGGCGTGGAGCTCGCTGATTTCGATGCGCAATTCCGATATCACCGCGACCGTCACGGTCGGGCAGGTGCTCGACTACCTCGCGGACGAGGAAAATCCCGGCGCGGCCGAGCTGCGGGCAGTGGAGTTCACGCAGACGATGACGTCGGAGCAGGTGCTGTCGCTGCTGCGGAGCGACGAGAGGACGGCGAACGTCCTCCGCACCGTCGGGGACGAGGTGCTGCTGCGCGCCATCGGGGACGGGCCGGTCGAGATCCGCTTTACCCTCGGGGAGGTCGTGGACGGCATGGCGGCGAAAGGGCGCGGGAAATCACCGTGAGCACCACCGTCGGGGAGATCATCGAGAGCATCGGGGAAAACGACGCCCACCTCGCCGTGCAGCGCACGGCGACCGCCGCGAACTACGATGAGACATACGCGTATTCGCGGGATAACGTCCTGTCCTGCTGGCTGACGCTGGTGCTCATCACGCTGGCCAGCGCCGCGCTCGCGACCGTTACGCTGGAATTCATCGACAAGGACAAACGGTGATACAGCTTCCGAAAGGTATGGTCATAAGTGTATAACTACGAGGGGATGGTATAATTGACCGAGTTAGAAAAAAAGTTTGAACATGAGATGAGAGAAATCTACATTACAGCGAAACGTGACTGCGGGTATAATGCTACGAGATTTCTTCAATTGGTCGGAGACAAAGGAGGACTGATTGCGGCGAAGCAATTGATTAGCAAGCCCGGTGGCACAGATGGCTTTGCAACACTATGGGAGCATCATCGACTGGATTTGTCGGTAGAGGCTCATATCCTAAAGCCAGAATATGAACCGCTATTTACCGACGAGGAACGCAGAATATGCAGAGAGCGTCTTATCGAATTCGGGTACACACCCTCAAATTGAACGATACCCCTCAATAAGTATGAAAACGGACGTACCCGGGTGGGTACGTCCGTTTTTTGGGTTATGCGTGTTATTCGGTTAGTCGATGCCGCCGAAGCCGCCGGGGGGGACTTCGCCGGGGGCGAGGTCGGCGGGGGGATCGGGGGGCATGGAGCCGTCGGGCATATTGCTCGCCTCGCCGGAGGCGGAGCCGCCCTCGGCCGGGGAGACCGTCAGCGTGCCGTCGGCGTTCTCGGTCACGACGCCGTTCACGGTGCCGTCGATGATGGTCAGGCTGTTGATGATGCCCGTGCCGGTGACGTTCCAGACGGCGCCGTTGTCGAGCGTCACGTTGATTTTGCCGATGCCGTTGTAGGCCGGGGTGTTGATGACGCGGCGGGCGGCGAGGTAGTTGTAGGTGTTCTCCTCGGTGCCGTCGCGCACCTCGCCGGTCTTGCTGAAGAAGAACTGGCCCTCGATGGGCTCGCCGTTCTCGTCGCAGTGCTGCGCGTAGCTCGTGGAGATCACGCCGGTCAGCTCCGCGTTGTCGAGGGTGACGTCGACCGTGGAGGTCGCCCAGGTGGACAGGACGTTCGTCGTGCCGTCGTAGGCCGCGAGCGTGCTCTTGTTGTTCGAGGAGCCGGTGGAGTTCCAGATGTCGCCCTCGAGGACGGAATCCCTGATGGTGACGGTCTTCGTCGTGCCCTCGGAGGCGGCGGTGTTCGCGAGGTATTCGTCATAGGTCAGGTCGATGACGTCCATCTCCATGTCGTTCGCGTCGGTGCCGGTGTCGTCGGTGTCCATGAACTGGAAGAGCTTGCCGCCCCAGGGGTTGGAGGCGGTGTAGTTCACGGTGACGTCGTCGAGGGTGATGTCCACCGCGCCGGTGCTCATGACCGCGAACAGGGCGTCGGCCACGTCGAAGTCGGAGTGGGCGATGTTCGCGACGTAGGCGTTGCCGTGGCTCATGAAGCCGATGCGGTCGCACCAGCCGTAGCCGCGGCCCGTGGCGGAGTCGACGAAGTCGAACGTGCCGCCGGTCATGATCGCGAGATAGTCGGGCGCGTAGAACGAGCAGCCGTAGAAGTTGTCGTCAAAGCCGTCGCAGTAGGTGACGTAGCCGGAGCCCTCGGTGGTGTCGAAGACGTCGACGGCGTAGGTCTCGCCGTCGGCCATGGCGACCTCGAGGTCGGCGTCGGCGGGATCGTCCGCAATCGCGCCGATGACGGCGACGGTGTCGGTCGCGTTCAGGGTGCCGTTGCCGGAGTCGGTCGAGAGGACGGCCCAGTTGTCGCAGACGGCGAGGCTGTCAAAGAAGCTCAGCGTCGCGGAGCCGTAGCAGATCGCGCCGCGCATGGAGCCGTACAGACCGAGGGCGATGGGCGGGCACTGGAGCATCGGGGCGGAGAAGTTGTTCGTCCAGTTCTCGTTTGTGTAGTAGTAGTGCGTGCCGGAGCCGAACATGCTCGTGTAGTCCTCGGCGTAGTATTCGCCCGAAATGCCGTAGGCCGCGATCTCCTCGTCGGTCAGCGGGGCGTCGGCGATGATGAAGCGGTCGTAGGCGTACGGGGAGAAGCTGTAGTTGTCCGCCGCGTCGGTCGCGATCAGAACCGTGTCGTAGACGTTCACGATCGTTTTGCCGCCGGCCCAGATCGCGTCATGCAGCGGGCCTTCGGACGTGATGGTCACGTTCTCGATGTCCATCTCGGCGCTGCCGGCGACGTTGATGCCGGTGCCCCAGCCGCCGTTCGTGCCGAAGTCGTTGCCGCCCATGCCGGCGGTGTTGATGGTGACGTCGGACACGGTGACCTTCGAGCCGTCCTCGTTGTAGACGTAGATGGCGCTGATGTAGTCGGCGTCGATGTTGATCTCACCGCCGGTGACGGAATCGTCCGTGACGGTCACGCCCTGGGCGGCGGCGGGGATGGAGCGGTCGGCCTCGTATACGCCGTCCTCGATGTCAACGACGCCGGTGAACCAGAACGGGCCCCAGTTCGCGGTGTTCATGCTCATCATGACGGTGTCGCTGTTGCCCTTGTCGATGACGTAGAGCGCGGCGTCCGGCGTCCAGTTCGCGGGGTCGGCCAGATTCACGACCGTGTCGTCGAGGACGAGGACGAACGTCTGCGTGTCGACGTCGATCGTGATGGACGAGCCGTCGGAGAGCGTGACGGTCTCGTACTGGCTGTAGAGCGCGGAATCGACGTAGTTCGCGTCCTTCTCGGCGAGGGCGACGCCGGTGATGACGACCGGCTCCTCCGAGGCCGCGAACGCGGCGGAGCCGAGAGACGCCAGCATCAGCACCGCCAGCAGGCAGGCGAGAAGCTTTCTGGTGGTTTTCATGGGTTTCTCCTTTCGTTTTTCGTCTTCGCGTCACGCTTTTTGTGCGTTACGCGTGTGTCATATCGAGTATACCACGCCGCCGCGTGAAACGCAACGACAAAAAAGCGGCGCTCCGCGGACTGTGGCGGAGCGCCGCTTGGGGCGTCATACGTTTTCCTGAAAGAAAAAGGATCAAAAAGAACTTTGTATTCGCTTCCAAAAGACTGCGTTTCCAGGGCTTTGCGCCCGGTAACGAACAAATCTTTTAATTGGAGAACAGTATCAGGATTTTTTCTCCGGGGAGGAAGTATTATCCGAAGATGGCGGCGAGATCGGGGGTCTCGAAGCCGTCGTTCCAGACGACCTCGGCCTCGTCGATCCACTGTGTGAGCGTGGCGGAGAACTGCTGCGTCGCCGCGGCGTAGCGCAGGGAGACGTCGTTGCCGTTGGCGTCGGTGCCGATGCTCGCGTCGGGGTTCACAGGCAGGCGGAGGATGATGTGGTAGCCGTAGGTGGACTCGACGATGTCGCTCATCGCGTAGTCGCCCTCCAGCTCCTTCACCGCGTTTTCAAATTCCTCGACCATCTCGCCCTCGGCGAAGACGTAGCCGTCGGGATAGTACGCGACGCCGGTGTCCTCGGAATACTCCATCATCAGCTCGTCAAACAGCGCGATCAGCGCGTCCTGATCGTCGGCCACGGCCTGAAGCTGGGCGAGAAGATCCTCGGCCAGCGCCTTCTTCTCGGCGATCTCCTCGTCGGAGAGGGACTCGAGCGTGTCGGGGTCGACCGTCATGAGAAGGATGTGCTTCGCGGCCATCAGGCCGTTGTCCTCGGCGAAGGCCAGAACGTCCTCGTCGGGGTAATTCTCGCCCATCTCGCCGGACGCGGCCTCGAACTCGGCCTCGCTCAGGAGCGAGACGAGGTTGAAGTCGTTGAAGAATTCGGTGTCGACGTGCATCTGCTCGCGCAGGTAGTCGTCGAAGGCGGCAAGCTCCTCCTCGGTCGCCTCGCCGTCGCCGTCGCCGACGTAGGAGTCGGCGTTCTGGGCGAGCACGTCCTCCAGCTCGGCGTAGTCCTCGTCGGAGAGGGTGACGCCCATCTCGTCGGCGGCGAAGCGGATGACGTGATCCTGAATGATGTTCTGCTTCGCGTTCATCAGGACGACGTCGGCGTTCGTGTTGTCGGCGGAGAGGTCATAGCCGTCCCAGTCGGTGATGACGAAGTCGTACTGCGCGGCGATCTGCCGGATATAGCTGGTGTAGTAGTTGAGCCAGTAGAAATACTCCATCCATGTGACGTCGGTGCCGTTCACGGTGGCGACGACGGTGTCGGCGGGGTACGTCTCGTAGCCGGTGCCGCCCTGGCCGATGCTGACAGGCGCCTCGGTCGCCTCGACGGCCTCCTCGGCGGTCTCCTCGGCGGATTCGGCCGCGTCGGTCGCGGTGTCGGCGTCCTCGACGGCGGCTTCGGTCTCCGGCTCGTCCTCGTAGGGGACGACCTCGCTCTGGCCGCAGCCGGCAAACAGGCACAGCAGCAGGCACAGACAGGCTGTCAGTGC
>CAJOFW010000143.1:0-2623 GCA_905234005.1 uncultured Oscillospiraceae bacterium | reverse complement strand
GTTCGGTATTATTTCGCAACGAGCATATTATAATCACTCGCGCCGGATTTGTAAATAAAATTCGGGAGCGTTTACAAAACGTTTACAGCGGCGTTTCCGCGCGGCGGTCATTGGATCGGGATCAGGATGCCGTGCAGGAGGTAGCGGGGATCGGCGTAGTTGCTGTTGTAGGCGCAGGTGGCCAGCGTGATCATCTCGTAGTCGGTCGTGGCGGCGGAGGCGTTCACCCAGAACGCGTGGGACGTGATGTCGTTTATGTACGTCTGCTGCTCGGTCACGCTGACGAAGTAGGTCGGGAAGTTCACGATCGCCGACTCGGAGATGCGGTCGCACATGAATTCGACGCGGTAGCCCTGCTCCGGCGTCAGGAAGTACATGACCGGGTGCTCCTCGTAGTAGCTCTCGTCGGTGTATTTGCTGAGCGTGCCGAACATGGAGCCGTCCTTCATGTTGTGGCCGTAGATGATGACGTTGCCGCGTGTGATGCCAAGCTCCGACGTGCTGTCGGCAAAGAGGGTGCCGGCGACGTTCGACTGGCCGTCGAAGCCGTGCTTGAGGTAGTACTCGTTGTCCGTGTGCTGGACGACGGGGTAGTTGATGATCGTGTCCGCGCAGTAGAGCCAGCCGATGATGTCCTCGTTCTGACTCTCGAGATAGGCCCAGTCGATCTCGATCGGGATCTCGGAGACGAACGGCTCGGCGGCGGCGGCGTCCTCGTCGGCCTTGTCGGTGGGACGCGGCGTCGACGTCGTGACGGCGTTGTCCGCGATGGTCTGGTAGGCGGAACGGTCGCGGTGGTAGTTGAAGAGGATCGTGCCGAGCTTGTACCCGGCGAACACCACGCCGCCCGCGAGGATGATGATGAGGATCACAAGCAGCGCCCCGCTGCCGCCGCGCCGGCGGCGGCTGTGCTCGCGGAAGTACGCGTAGTCGTCCTCATAGCGCTCGTCGCCGTAGCGGCGCATATCGTCGTAGTCCTGGCGGCGTCTGTCGTCATAGTCCCGGCGGCGTTCGTCGCCGCGGCGGCGGTAGTCGTCGTAGTCCTGGTAGTCGCGTCTCATACAGACCTCCCGGGGTGTTGGAATGGGGATATCGGGGGATATCCGGGATTTGTAACATTTGTAATCGTTATTATAGCACGCTTTTCGGGATTTGCAAGGGGAACGGGCGTGTGTGGGGACGCGGTAATCGAATGAGTCAGGAAATTATGAACAGAACCATCCGGCAAGGATGGCGTCGAGGTAATCCGTGTCCGGCTGACACCTGCATTGTTTGTCCGATCAGAGCTTCTGCAACAGGATCGCCTTGCCCGCTCCGGGCGCGGTTCACGCCGATGCCGTGGCGGATTTTGTTCGGTACTTGCAATTTCGGCGGCGGTGTGATTTAATAGAGGCGGTTTTATATCAATAATTTTATGTATCCGGTCTGCCGCCGTCCGTTCAATCGCCCGCCGGCGGCGGGCTGTCACGCACACAGGAGATGACAATCATGGCAAGATCCGACGGCATCCGCGTCCGCAGGGAAGTCCCGATGTACTACCTCATCCCCCAGTTCATGACCGAGCGCAGCGACGCGATGAACATGACGACGGTGGACATCCCCCTCGAGCCGCTCAAGAAATACATGAACGCCAAACGGAAGGAGGGGCACCACATCAGCCACATGGCGCTGATCATGACGGCCTACGCCCACCTCGTGGGCGAGTACCCCTCCCTGAACCGCTTCGTCGTCCGGCGGCGCATATACCAGCATAAGAACTTCTCGATCTCCCTCGTCGTCCTCCGCCCGGGCAAGACCGGCAACGACAACACGATGGCAAAGCTCTTCCTGAACCCCGAGGACACGGTCTTCGACGTGCAGCGCAAGATCGACGAGTACATCGAGACGAACACCTCCGGCGCGGAGGAGGACTCGAACCTGCTCGACAAATGGATGGGCATCCTGTGCAATCTCGGCGGCCTTCTGGACGCCGCCGGCTGGCTCATCCGCTTCCTCGACAGACACGGGCTGCTGCCCCGGCAGCTCATCGCGGCCAGTCCGTTCCACGCGAGCCTTCTCATCACAAACCTCGCCAGCATCCGGTCGCCGCACATCTATCACCACGTCTACAACTTCGGCACGACGTCCGTCTCGATCGCCATGGGCAGCTTCCGCGACGTGGCCCGCCGGGGGCGCGACGGCGGCGTGGAGCTTGTGCGCTGCATCCCGCTCGGCGTCGTCATGGACGAACGCATCGCCTCCGGCCACTACCTCGCCCTCGCGTTCGCGCGCATGAAGGATCTGCTCCTCCACCCCGAGCAGCTCGAGCAGCCCGGCGTCAACGAGGCCGCCCTCGATCTCGTGCAATGACCCGGTGACAAAACCGTTCGCACCGTCCCCCGCGTCCGCCGCGGGGGATTTTCGCGTCCGGCGTGATTCCGCGTCCCGACCCCGAAATTTCCGGGAGCGCCGCCGAATACCATACATCATATGGAAAAAGGAGCAATACACCATGAAGGGACAGAAAATCATCTCGCTTCTGCTCGTGTGCGTGATGGCGGCGGGTCTGCTCTGCGCCGGGGCGCTGGCGGACGACGGGCTTTTCGACGTCACCGACGCCGACATTGCCGACGCTGCAATCACC